>CAZTAR010000088.1:0-13013 GCA_964611695.1 uncultured Planctomycetaceae bacterium
GACGGCGGTGCCACAGGTGCATCCAACCGTGAAGTGCTCTAGGAAGTGGGGGGGAGGTCAGTCGAGGTTCAAACTATGAGAGAATGGAAGATATTTGCCGCCTTCGTGAGTATCTTTTTGGCGGCGTATTTCCTACCGCTGTCAGACGCGAAGGTGACGGGCGCGATCCTCGAAGCATTCAAGATGCTTCAATGGTACGCCCGGGAGCATACTTTGGCTTGTGTGGTTCCGGCGTTGTTCATCGCGGGGGCGATCACGACGTTTCTCTCCAAGGCGGCGGTTCTTCGCCACTTGGGCCCGAGGGCGAACAAGGTTGAGTCCTATGCTGTCGCGTCCGTGTCGGGGACGATCCTGGCGGTCTGTTCGTGCAGCGTTTTGCCGATGTTCGCGGGGATCTACAGGCTCGGGGCGGGGCTGGGTCCGGCGTCGGCGTTCCTCTATGCGGGTCCGGCGATCAACATTTTGGCACTGTTCCTGACCGCGCGGGTGTTGGGGTTTGAGATCGGCGTCGCCAGGGCGGTGGGGGCGATCGTTTTCGGGGTGGTGATCGGTTTGCTCATGGCGGTTTTCTTCCGCAAGTCGGAAAGCCAGAGATCCGCCGAGGCGATGCAACTTCCGGAACCCGAAGCGCCGAAGCGATCTCTGTGGCAAACCGGCCTTTTCTTTTTCTGCATGATCGCGTTCCTCGTTTTTAGCGACTGGTACAATCCGAACAACGTCGTGGTTCGTCGCGTGGATGGTTTGGAGATTCAGGCGGTGCGGCTCCAGGAGACGCGCGACGAGATCGTCCTGCAAGTCAAAGTGGCCGTCGAGGATTGGGTGGAAGGCGACAAGCTGACACTCGCCAAGGCCGACGTTGCCTCCATCACCGAGGAAGATACCTGGGTGATTCATCTTCACCATCTCCGCTGGCATTTCGCGGCTGCGATGGCGCTGGCGGTGATGGTGATGACGTGGCGATGGTTTGACCGTGGCGAGGTGGTTGAATGGATGCGGAATACTTGGGATTTCGCGAAGATGCTGGTCCCGTTGCTGTTGGGAGGCGTGTTCCTCGTTGGCTTTTTGGGCGCTCTGATCCCGGAAAAACTGGTTGCAAGTTGGGTGGGGGACAACAGCTTGTCATCGAATCTGATTGCGTCGATTGTCGGGTGCCTGTTCTATTTTGCGACGTTGACGGAGATTCCGATTCTTGAGGCCCTGATGAAAAACGGGATGGCGGATGGCCCGGCTTTGGCGTTGCTCCTTGCAGGGCCCGCGCTGTCTCTGCCGAGCCTGTTGGTGATCCGTTCGGTGATGGGGAATGCGAAAACCCTTGTGTTTACGGTGTTGACCGTGGTGATGGCGGCTGCTGTGGGGATTCTCTACGGCGCGTTCGTTTGAGGATGTGTACAATGAAGATCGAGGTTTTTGGCCCGGGGTGTGCCCGGTGTGAATCACTGGTCGCGAATGCGAAGGCGGCGGCGGACAAACTCGGGATCGCGTATGAACTCAGTAAGGTGTCCGACCTGGGTGAGATGGTGAAACGCGGCGTGATCGTGACGCCGGCGTTGGCGATTGACGGAGAGGTGAAGCTGAGCGGGAAGGTGCCCGATGAGGTGGCCTTGACGGTGTTGTTCACGGAGGCGATGTCGAAGGAGCCGTAGCGTAAAAAAAGGAATCGTGTCGCGTCCGACCTCCGTGTTGGACGTGGCATGCAAACTGTTTGTCCCGGCCGACAGGGGCGTCGGCCGCTACGGAAAAGGTGAGTTTGCTCGAGTGGATTGCGTCTTCCCGTGAGTTGTGAGGAGTGGGGCGGCGGATTATTGGGGCGTGTTGGCTTGGCGTCGTCTGAAATTGTTAGGAGGCGAATCCTATGATCGGAATGGTGCGATTGGTTGCGTGCGCGTGTGCGTTGGTGTTTGGAGTGACGATTGTGGGATGCAGCGAACATTCCACTGATGCGGCGCGTGTGGAGAATGCGAACGCGGATGTTGTCGCAGCGACGCCCAGCGCCGCCCCGGTACCGGCAGTTGGACAGGTTGCCCGCGAGGCCGATCCCCCACAGGTTGCATCAGAGCCTGTCCCCGCACAGGCAGTTCCTGCCGAGAAGAAGCCGGAGACGAAGAAGATCATCGTGTACTACTTTCATCGGACGTTGAGGTGCAAGACCTGCCTGGCCATTGAATCGCAGGCGAAGACGGCGGTGGAGGGCGACTTTGCGTCGGCGTTGAAGCTGGGCCGGATCGCGTGGCGCGTGGTCGATATTGACCAGGCGGCGAACAAGCACTTTGAACAAGACTTCAAATTGGAATCATCCTCCGTCGTGGTGGTCGAAACCCTTGACGGTCAGGTGTCGAAGTGGAAGAACCTGCCGCTTGTTTGGGACCTCGTGCTGAAAAAGGAAGCGTTTCGCAAGTATGTGTCGGGCGAGGTGGCTTTGTATCTTCACTGAGAGGGAGAAGGGACCAAGGGGCTGTGGGGGGCGCGGTACTCTGTGCGAGAGGGTAATGCCGGATGAACAACCGAACTATCTTAAACCTGATCATTGTCATTGCGGTGGTGGCCGTGGTCGGTGGTGTGGCGTGGCATAAGTCGAACCGATCGGAAACGCTCCGTTCAGAATTAGAGCCAACGCCTTCCCCCGCCTTGGACGCAAACAATCCCCACTTTACAGAGACAGCTACGCCGGATGAACCCGTCACATTGGCTCCGTCATCTACATCGCCCAATGCCGCTGGGCCGACTTCGACACGGCCGGCTGCACGAGCACAGGCGCCTTTGACACGGACACCGACAACCCAGATGTCGGCAACACAGACGTCAACCCGTCAGACGCGCACGACCCCTGAGGAGGACAAACAACTTCCGCGTGTGTTGGACGTCGGCTCCGACAAGTGCGTGGCCTGTAAGAAGCTCGCGCCGATCATGGCGGCGTTGAAGGTCGAATGCGCGGGACGGGCGAAGATCGATTTCCTCGATGCCTGGAAGCAGCCTGAAGCGAGGACCCAGTATAAGATCCAGATGATTCCGACGTTGATCTTCTTTGACGGCGACGGGAAGGAGACCGCTCGGCATATCGGCTTTCTTTCGAAGGAGGGAATTCTCACGAAGCTGCGGGAAGCGGGGATGAAAGCGGATGTTCGATAGCTTCACGGATACCCTAGTCAACACAATCAACACCAATGTGTGGATGGCGCCGCTGGCCGCATTGGTAGGCGGATTGCTGACGGCGCTGAATCCCTGCGTACTCGGGGCGATTCCGCTCATGATGGCCTACGTGGCCGGGCAGGAATCGCGGAGCACCGCGAAGTCGTTTTTCCTGTCGCTGACGTTCGTGGCGGGTTTGACGCTGACGTTTGCCTTGATGGCGGCCTGTGTGTTTACCGCGAGCGCGTTCTTGCCGCAGGGGATGTGGCAATACATCGCTTCAGCAGTTTGTCTTTTGATGGGATTTCACCTGTTGGGGGTGTTGCGGATTACGATCCCCGCGCCGGTGGCCATCAAACCCTCGCAACGCGGATTCGTCGGCGCGCTGCTCTTGGGCATGTTGTTCGGAATGGCATCGATACCGTGCGCGGGCCCTATCCTGGGTGCTTTGGTTGCTATCATTCCATTGAAGGGGGCTGTGTTCGGAAGTGTGCTATTGGTGGCCTACAGCCTGGGCCACTGCGCGGTGGTGCTTGTCGCCGGGACGTCCATGGGGCTTGTCCAGAAGATGATCACATCCAAGGGGCTGGAACGAGTGAACATTTGGGCGAAGCGGGCAACAGGCTTTTTGGTCATCCTTGTGGGGATATTCCTGCTTGTCGGATGACGACGGTGCCAGGCGATTACGGCAGTTCGAGTTAGAGCAGTTTTCGAGAAACGCAGCGGCTGAAGCCTGTGTCCAACGGTTATCGCAATTCCCGGTTGGGTGCACTTGTGGCACCGCCGTCCCGTCGGTGGGTTCACGGGCGAGACGCCCGTGCCACAGTTACGGGCAAGCTTGAACTGCTTGGGAGCAACTTAGAGCCACTTCAGCAATCGCGAATCGTCCGACCTCCGTGTCGGACGTCGATCACGCATTGTTTGCCTCGGCCGACAGGGGCGTCGGCCGCTACGGAATCAGTTCAACCGCTTTGGCCTTCTACTTGGCCGGTCCGGCCGCGAGTAATCCCGCCGCGTCCGTTCGCAGGATGTTGACCACCTCGCGAAGTGAGGCGAAGTCTTTTGGCGCGATGGTGTCGGACGTGATGCGGACCGTGCGGTGGAGATGAACGAACCGGCCGTCCTGTTCCACGCGTTGTTCGGCGGCGCCCCAGTTGCCTGTGACCTGCTTGACGTTCAGCGGTGTGATTGAAGCTGCCCAACCCTCGGGCAGTTCAATTGTCAGGTCCACCGATTCCGTGAACGCGCCGTTCAGGTGTACATCGGTCTGTCGGTGTGACCGGCCTAAGGGCATTGGGAAGTCCGCGAGGAATGCCGGGCCGTGGCCGAGCTGAAGCAAGTGTTGTTTTTCGAATTTCTTCAACGCCTGCTTCGAAGTGAGGGTCGCCTTCGCGGTGAGCCGTTCATCCGAGAGCAAGGTGATTGTGTGGTCTTTGAGCTTCGCATCGCTGAAGACGCGACCGGCGATCTTCTTGACGAAGGCCTTCTGCGAACTGGCGGCGTCGAGGTTCTCGGGGTCGTAGAAGCTGCCCGTCAGGTCGAGCCGCAAGTCGCCTGTTGCCACGCCCTTGTCGTCGAGACTGATCTTGCCGGCGATTGTCAGTTGGCTCGGTGAATCCTCGCCGCGGCGCCGGATTGCTTGCGTTTCGATTTTGCCATCTTGTTTGGCCAGCAGCATGTGTCCGCCCCAACTGCCGGGATCGCGGAGCAGGCCGTGGGTTGGATGCGCGAAGAGCGGTTTGTCCGCGTCGACTTTGACGACAACGTCGGCGAATGAGGATAACGTCGGCACGTCTTTGGCCCATGTATCGGTATCGATCGCGACTGCCGCCTGTACTTTCATTCCCAACGCCTGGAGCATGGCTGAGAGCAAGGCCGCGGACTCCAGCGCGTTGCCGTAGTTCGCCTGAAAGACCACCGCCGCGTCACGGCATGCCAAAGATCGCATTGCCTTGGGCGTGGTGACGAAGTTGAAGGAGTCGTGCAGCTTTTTGCACACCATGCGGACGCGTTCGGCGGGGTCACTTTCCTGCTCGATGACCTTGTCCGCGAACGCTTTAAGCTTCGCATCGGGTTTTGCCGCGGCCTGTACTCGGCTGAGCAGGGTCGATACGAATTCATCGACATCGGTGCAACTCGTGAAACGCAGCCGGGGGCAACGCTGCTGCCATTGAAGCGATTGCGGCTCGGCGGGGCTGCCGGGCAATTTCTTGAAAGTCCAACTGTAGGTCTTCGAGCCATCGGCGGAAGTTTCCTTCGGGCTGCTTGCAGCCGCATAGCCGCCCACCCGGTGGAGGAGGTTCGCGCGGTTTGGTACGGTGACGGTGATCACGCGTTCCACGATGGGATAGTCGTAGTCCAGGCGAATATCATCTTCCAGCCAGGGGATCACGTCCGGCTTCGTGATGATCTCGTAGTCCAACTCCAGCACGCAGTCGACGACGATTCCGCTGAAGGAGATGACCACGTCCTCCCAGGCCGCGTAGGCGGGCCAGCCCGCAATGTCGTCCGGGCCGGCGGGGTTGAAGGAATAATCGGGAACGGGCATTGTGCTCCCGTCAGGTAGGATCGTCTGCGCTTTGTGGATGACGAGTTCGTCTTCGTCGGTGTGGTACGCCACGCGCGGATCGGCGTGACCTCGGATCGGTCGACGCGTCAAGAGTTTCATCCAACGGTGATCGCGCCGACTCATGGAGCCGTCCGGGTTCAGTGTGAAGTTCTGCTCCCAGCGGAGGATCACCGCGTCGGTATCGGGATAGTCCTTTGATCCGATGGTCCGGTCCGGCGAGTCTCCCAGGACTGGGGTGCCGGGAATACACATGACACTGAACAGCAACGCCGCGCCGGCAATCATTCCTGCTCGTCTTGCCCGACAGCTTCGTCCGTCATCCATTTGTCGATTCATCTTTTTCATAGTCGCAAAAGTCTCCGTATCGCAACACCTGTCGACCGTTCGATCCTCACCCCCGGAAGGGCGGGGCACCCGGTGACATCGTGGAACTTTGTCGTACCCGATTACCGGCGAGACGCCGGCGCCACAGTTTCACCCCGGGTTGCTAGCTGACGCTGCACACAATCCAGGCGTCCTTCAACTTGTTCATCGTGTCGATCGCCTTCTTGTACTGCACGTAGTCCGAGGCGGGGATGATGTTGTGCTTCACGGTGAGCTCGAACCGGTACTTCAGCACGCCATCCTCCGGCGTTGCCTTGAAACTCAATTTCGCGGAGCCTGAGTTCATCTCCTCCGGCTCGGGCGTCTTCACGATCTTCCATCCGGCGGGCAGCTTCACTTCACCCTCGAAGACGATCAGCCGCGTCGCACGAAGGCGCATCCCGAATTTTCGCTCCTTTGCCGAGACGTCGTAGTTCATGTCAGGCATGAGCCACGACCCAAACGGCCTGGCCATCAGCGGCAATCGGAACATTCGCAGATCGCCTTTACCGGCGACATAGTCTTCTGCCGACGTTTGCACGTCGATCTGAGAATTGCGAGAGTAGTCCAGCGGATCAGAAAATTTCAACTCTTCCACCGTCGCGCTCGGGGCGATGGCGACTGTCTCCTCGAACAACGGCCGATGTTCGGGGACGGGTGTTCTCCCGACCTTGCGCCGGAAAGAGGTTCCGGGCGAGCCGGAGGCGTCGATCACGATTCGTGTCGAGAGGGTTCCGTCTTCACGGATTGCGCCATCGCTCCGCGCTGTCAGCTTGCTGTACTCGGGCGGGAAGAAGGGTGAGAGACACAGGTCTTGGCCTTCCGGGGTGCCGTACACGAGGCCCTGTAAGGCCTCCCAACTCGACCACGTCTCACGACTGTGTGGAGACCAGGTGGGGTCCAAGACGCGGAAGGTGCCGTCTTTGTTGCGCATGACCGTGATCGTGTGGTTGAACTGGTCCGCCGGGATCGCCTCCACGCGCGAGCCGGCCATGGTGAGTGAGGGGTACACCTCGTGGCCCAGGACACGTAGCATGGTGATGAGCATTCCGGCGATGTCCTTGCAGACGCCGCCCTTGTCGCGGAAGGTTTCGATGCCGGTGTGCAGGGTGAATCCTTCGCAAGGGCCGCGGCTGGTTCCGTAATAGCGAATGTTGTCCGCCACCCAGTGCAGGAGCGCTACAATCTTCGCCTCATCATCTTCTAGGCCTTCGGTGATCTCCGCGACCTTCGCGCGAATCGCGTCGTTTGCTTCGAACTGGTTCTCGTTCGCGGCGTGGAACCAACGCGACTTCATCTCCCAATCCGGGACCGTGGCCATCACCAGTTTCGTCACCACGTCGGAAGTTGCGATCATGCGAGGCTCATGCTTGACCGGCTTGATGTCTTCCGCCTCCCAGGTGTAGACGTGGGCATCCTCCGTGAACCAGAGGGATGAACGCAAGCTGCCGTTATACACCTCGAATTGAACGGGTTTGTCCTTTGGCATGTGGACCGAGTAGCGGCGCTTGAGCACCGGGTAGTCACCCTGCCATTCCGTGGATTCGTACCAGTGGCCAGGCATCGGCGGGGTCAACGTCTCCTCGCCGTCCGTTCCCTCACCGCTTTTCCCTTCACTGGAAACACTGACGGCGCCACCGCTTGACCCGGCTTGTCCGTCTTGCAGGTAGGCGATGTTGAAGCCGATCTTGCTGATGCGGATTTCGAGGGTGTCGCCGATTCGCAGGCGGGGCATCTGCAACAGGTATTGCTGGTTGCCCCAGTAGATCATGTGTTGCTTCGCCGGTTGCTGGATGATGGACGAGACCGGGACATCTTCGATCTCTCCGTTCTTGCGGTGGATGCGGATGGACTTGTACGTCACGCGATTTGTCGCAGGGTCAAACTCGTAGCGCAGTACGGAGTTCGCCCTGACACCGGCATCGGTCAGGATCTTAATGACTTGGCAACTGACCGTCGTCGCCAGGCCACTGTCTTGGACGTATACATCCGCTTCGTCCAGCACGTAGACAACCGAGGCGTCATCATACGCCTTGGCGTCTCCCGCGGATGAGATCATCTTTGTTATTTCCTGCTCCGTTGCCGGGAGAGGAGGTCCCGCCCATGCCTGCGGCACGCCCGCTCCAAGCATCACAAGCGCAACCACACCCGCTGTAAACACGGCCTTTCGAGTCATGCGTTTTCCCTT
This sequence comes from uncultured Planctomycetaceae bacterium, assembly GCA_964611695.1. Classification (GTDB taxonomy): domain Bacteria; phylum Planctomycetota; class Phycisphaerae; order UBA1845; family UTPLA1; genus CAZTAR01. Next base: position 8,247 of record CAZTAR010000088.1, read on the forward strand.
CATTGACCTGACCATAGCATTCCGTTTGAAGATGACGGAAGGATCACCACCCACGTCGACACATACCACGCCCCCCGCCCGTCTGGGTGGCAACCAATAATGTATCCGCAAGTCCCGGTTTTTTCCAGAGGGGTGCCTTGTGGTTCCGGATGCAGTCGAAGATCCGCCGAAGATCGGCTTGTGTTGAGCTTGAATGGCCTGTGCTGGCACTGCCCGGGCGGCATTTTAGCTGTCGGGCTTGATCTCCTCCGCCAGCGCATCGCTCGCGCATTTGGCAACGTGTTCGTACACCGTTGCGAGGAAACCCAACAGCGGAAAGCCGCTACGGCGGAAGGGTGGGGGGCCGAGGCGTTCGAGCGCTGTCTTGCACGGATCATCTCGCAATCCGGCCAACTCGTTCAAGCTGCCGGAAGCCGCGTAAAACAAGGCTGGATCGCTTGGCAGGTCATCCGGCGGCGCGAGGGGCGGCGGGGTTCGTTTTGGCGTGTTCTGCTCCATGACCATGTTACGTCTCCGCCACCGCTTCCGGTGAGAGCATGAGGTAGTCCCGCAATTCGCGCGTAGACAAGGACGTCAGCCATTCGTCCCCGCTGCCCATGATGCGGTCCGCCACGGCAGCCTTCTCCGCGAGCACTTCGTCGATCCGGTCCTCAATCGTTCCGATGCAGACGAATTTGTGCACCTGAACTCGCCGCGTCTGCCCGATCCGGTGCGCGCGGTCGGTTGCCTGGTCTTCGACGGCCGGGTTCCACCATCGATCAAAATGGAAGACGTGATTGGCGCGTGTCAGATTCAGACCGTATCCGCCTGTCTTCAAGGACATCAGGAAGATCGGTGTTGGCGAGTTGGGATCCTGGAAGCGGTCCACCAATTGCCGTCGCTTTTTGGCGGGTGTTCCGCCGTGCATGAGCAGAATTTCTGTCCGCAGACGACGCGTCAGGAAGCGATCGAGCAACTCGGCCATTTTGCGATACTGCGTGAAGACCAGCGCCGCGTCGCCTTCTTCCACCACCTCCTCCAGCATCTCGACGAGTCGTTCGCACTTTCCGCTGCGCCTGTCGAGGGCGCCGCCGCGCGGCAGGAGGTGTTCCGGGTGGTTGCACGTCTGCTTGAGTTTGGTCAAGGTCGCTAGGATCAAGCCCCGCCTCCTGATGCCGGTCGCGGCGTCGACCTCGTTCAACATATCGTTGACGAGCCGTTCGTAGTGGGCGGCCTGCTCCGGGGTGAGGTTGCAATAGACCCGCATCTCCATTTTCTCGGGCAGATCGCATTCGACCTGTGGGTCGGATTTCAGCCGTCGCAAGAGGAAGGGCCGGATCATCCTTCGGAGTTGTTCGGCTCGGTCTTGGTCGCCGCTTTTTTCGATCGGGATGGCGAATCGTTTGCGGAAGACGGCGGCGCTGCCGAGAAGTCCGGGGTTCAACATCTCCATGATCGACCAGAGTTCGGATAAGTGGTTTTCGATGGGCGTACCGGTGAGGGCGACGCGATGTGCGCCGGGCAGACTTCGAATGGCCAGTGTCTGGTTCGCGCTGGGGTTCTTGATCTTTTGGGCTTCGTCGAGCGTGAGGCGATACCAGTCCACGCGTTGGAGGTCTTCGAGATCGCGCTGTGCCAGACCATACGACGTGAGCACGATATCGTGCTGGGAGACGGCCTGCACGAAGGCATCGCCAGAGAGGCGGTCCGGGCCGTGGTGCACCAGGGTACGGAGTGACGGAGCGAATCGCTGGACTTCGCGTTCCCAGTTGCCGACCACCGACATGGGGGCGAAGAGCAGGGTGGGGCCCGGCCTCTGTCCGTCACGTCGTTCGTGAAGCAACAGGGCGATGAACTCGATCGTCTTGCCGAGCCCCATGTCGTCCGCCAGGCAGGCGCCGATGCCGACCCGATCGAGAAACGCCAGCCAGGCAAGCCCACGCCGTTGGTAGGGGCGAAGGGTGCCGATAAAATCGGTTGGCTGGTCGATCTGCTCGAACTCGACCGTCTGGACGTCGCGGAGCAAGCGGTCGATCCAATCGGCGCCGCTGAGGCCCAGGATGGGTAGGCCCGTGTCCATCTCCTCGGCGCCGCTGGCTAGCCGGATGGCGTTCGCAAGGGTAATCTTTCCACGGTGTTGGTTGCGCAGGAAGGTGAGGGCTTGTGCGGCTGCTTCCTGGTCGATGTCGATCCATTCGCCGTTGTGTTTGATCAACGGCACATTCTGGGTTGTGAGCTGTTCGAATTCTTCAAGTGACAACTTCTCGTCACCCACGGCGGCCCGCCAGTCGAAATCCAACAAGGCGTTGAGCCCGAACGATCCGATGGCGGGGGCGTTGGCGGCGTCCGGGTCGAACTCCGACGGCTGGACGAAGAGTTGCACGCCGAGTCTTCGGCCCATCTGTTCGGCCCACGCCGGCAGGGTGACCTGAAAGCCCTGGGCCATCAGCAGAGGCGCGCGGCTTCGGAGGAAGGTGTGTGCTTCACCGGTCGTCAATACGACATTGGTCGGCGCGCCGGTCCGCGTCGCACGTTTCAGTTCGCTGAACACTTCCGAAGCCCTGGCCAACTCCGCCCGCACGTGCGCGCGGCGGCTCATCATCAGCAGCCCGAGGATCGTGCCGGAATCGGGGGGTTCCGACCAGGTCGAGCGAATGTCGATGACCTCTCCGCTTTCCTTGTAGCACAGCTCGATACCCACGTGCCACTTCGCCGCCGCGGGGGTCTGATCCTCCGCCGGTTCGATCAGCTTGAAACGCACCATTGGCAACGGGCCGATGATGTCTTCGTTGAGTTGGCCGATCCAGGCTTGAATCTGGCTCGCGATCTCCTCATCATCATCCCCGACGCCTTCAACGGTCCGGTTGTCGCCGATCAAGCCGGACAGCCATTGAAGTTCCCATCGTGATTCCCGTGCGGCACGGCCATGGATCTGTTGAAAGAACGGATCGTTCGAGAGGTCGCGGCGAATGAGACTATCCGCAGCTTCCGTCAGGAAGGCGTCAACGAGTCGCGTTGCCTTCAATTGTCGCGGATCGTCGGCGGTGACCATGGCCCGACACACCGGCGGCATCGCGGCGGCGTACTGCTCGAGGCGCGACAGCCGGACTCGGTCGCAAAGAAACAATCGCCAGCGGGCTTGGAGGACGCCGTCATCTTTCCCATCCAGGTCGGGCGCGAATTGCTGCCGGCATAGGAGGATGAGGACCAATCTGGCCAATTGCGACCAGAATCGGAGCGCGTCGCTGAAATCGGGCAGCCGGGACGCGGAGAGATCGGAGAGCAGGTCGACCGCATCGGCGGCGGGGAATGCCAGCGTTGGAATCGTGACGGTGTGGAAAGCGCCAGGTTGATCCGCCTGCGCGTCCGGAAGGAGGCTTGTCGCGTCTGTCTCGCGATTGCGGCGGGGCAGCCAGAGTCGGATCGACGACTCCTCCGCGGTCATGGTGAGGAGCGTGTCGCGCGAGAGTTCGCCCAGCGTCTCATGGAGTTCGTTGTGCTGGAGCAGGTCGGGCGTCGAGGCTGGCGCTCGTTCTCCCCAGAGATGAAAACGAGATTGCCACCAGGTGCCCTGCAGAATCGCCAAATGAAGTTTTCCAGTCCTCGACGCTCAAACGTCATTGTGTCGGAATTCGCGAGCGCTGAAACAAATCAAACGGCCCCGACGGCATGTTCGCCAACGCCCGCTCGCGCAAACCGCCACCCTACAACGGTTGCCCCGATCTGCCAAGCGGTTTCAACAAGCAGTGTGCGTCATGTCCCGCTCACGTTGCCTGTGCGTGGTTTCTCTCGCTACAATATTCCCGCGATCACGGAATCATCGCACTCGGCACTGCGAAACCTGGCGAGGACTATGATGGACGGTTTGAAGATTTTCAGTCTTGAAGGGAAACGGGCGATCGTCTGCGGCGCGTCGCAGGGGATCGGCCGGGCCTGTGCCGAGCGATTCGCCGGTCTCGGCGCGGAGGTCACGCTGGTCGCCAGGCGGGAGAACGTGCTGCGGCAGGTGTGCGAGACGCTGCCGGCGGCGCTGGGTCAACACCACCGAACCCTTGCGGCGGATTTCGCCGACCCCCAGACGCTGAAGTCGAAGATCACACAGCATCTCGCCGAGACCGGCCCCGTGCAAATTCTGTTGAACAACACCGGCGGGCCGCCACACGGACCGATCGTCGACGTGCAGCCCGAGGCGTTTCTCAACGCCGCGACGCTGCACGTGCTCTGCAATCAGGTGCTTGTGCAGGCGGTCTTGCCCGGGATGAAGCAGGCGGGCGGGGGACGCATCATCAATATCATCTCGATCTCCGTGAAGGAGCCGATCCAGGGGCTCGGCGTCTCGAACACGACGCGATGGGCTGTCGCCGCGTGGGCCAAGACGATGGCGGGCGAACTCGGCCCTTTCGGTATCACGGTGAACAATGTGCTGCCAGGCTACACAGCCACGTCACGGCTCGACGAACTCGCGAAGAGCATCGCCACGGCCAATGCAATTACCGAGGACCAGGTTCGAGCGGGTTGGGTTTCGCAGGTGCCACTCGGGCGTCTTGCCAGTCCGGACGAGACTGCCGCGGCGGCGGCGTTCCTCGCCTCGCCCGCCGCGAGCTATGTGAACGGAATCAACCTGACCGTGGACGGCGGTCGCTCGGGATCACTGTAGAGTAGTTTAGGTATGAGATGGCATTCCCTGCGGCGGTGATCTTCGCTGAGCACCGTGTCCACAGAACACGGCTCTGTTTGTGGCGCTTCGGCTATCTTCGCACGTGCCACTGCTCTTGAGCAGTGCTCTGG
>CAZTAR010000089.1:0-13001 GCA_964611695.1 uncultured Planctomycetaceae bacterium
CCCACCTGGTGAGAAATGCGGGCTACCTGGCATGATAGGAATTTAAGCCAGCTTCTTCGCCAACTGCTCGTCCAGGATTTCCCGGACGGTCAGGGCAATGATGGTCTTGTGGCTCTGGCGGAAGAAGCGGTCGATCTCGCGGAGGGCGTCGGCGGTGTAGTCGAAGGAGACGAAGAAGCCTTTGTCCCGCTCCTCCCGCATCATGACGGCCTCGAAGGCGTCGATGTCGGGCCGGCCTACCCTGTCCTTCTGCTTGACCTGGATCGGGTACCAGTGGACTGCGAACATCCCGAGACCAATGCTACGAGCAGATGCAGGCTACGTGAGCCAACAACGGATTGATGAACTTGGCCAACGTCAATTCCGCGTCTGGTTCGATGTAATCCCCACTCTCAGCCGCCTCGGCGTTCGACAGGAGGAAGCATGCTCCGTCGTATAGACGCTCGCGCAGAAGCTTCTCTACCAGAATCGCATATCGCTTTCGATACGAAGCTCCACGGAACTCGGAGAATACGGGGAAGTGCGTCTCAAGCACCTTGACCGGCGAGCTGGATCGCTCGCAGTCCTCAAGAAGCATGAAATACCCTAGAAACGGCCGGGCCGATGGCTTAAACGCGCCCTCGCGATATGCTGCCCAGATATCGGTAGCGCTGCCAAGAGCTTCCTCGGTTCGGTTGTTGAAGTTGTTGCCGAATGAAGGGCCGACCTGTGATTTGAACTCGAGGGCGGCGACAAGTTCCTTGTTGTGAACAACCACAAGATCCCATTTCTTCTCCGCGCGGAACCAGCCGGGAAGCTCGACGCGCTTGTCGATAGCGATACATGACTCCGGGACCTTGGCTTCAACCGGGAGCCTGTAGACGACGCGTACGAACCCGTCCATCTGCTTGCCCCCGGTTACAGCGCTGCGAGTTCCGCGGTCGCGGTCGTCACCGCCGCCTTGGCGTCTGGATTGCTGCTGGCGCTTGTGCCAGAAGAACCGTACGGCGTCGCGTGTCTCCGCATCAAAGTCTCGCATGATCACCCAACCCTTGTTGTCATATTGAGAGAGACGTACAGGTCTGCGCCCTGGTCCGCGAGGCGCTTTCTTGACAATTCAAAGTACTTCGGATCCAGCTCGACTCCAATGCTGTTTCGGCCCCAGCGAGCGCAAGCGACACTCGTCGTCCCAGTGCCCATGAAAGGATCAAGCACCGTGTCCCCGACGAAGGAGAACATGCGGACAAGACGCTCTGCAAGATCCAAGGGATACGGTGCGGGGTGCTTCGGGTGGGAGGTTCCGCGAACGTCAGACCATATCTGCCTGAACCATAGCTGATAGTTTTCGGCGCTGATGAGGCTCAAGAGACGCGACAGCTTTGTCGGACTGCGATAGCCCCCCGGTTTTCGCTGCATCAGGATGAACTCGATATCGTTCTTGATGATCGCGTTGGGCTCGTACGGCTTTCCGAGAAAGCCCCCGCCACCCCCAACTTCGTACTTGGCGTTGGCGATTTTGTGCCAGATGATGGGGGCGAGATTGTCAAAGCCAATCGCCTTGCAGTGTTCCTGAATCGTGGAATGAAGTGGGACCACGGTATGTCTGCCGTTGTTCTTCCTGCGAGAAAGGCAGACGTCGCCGACATCGATGATGAGTCTTCCGCCCGGGACGAGCGCTCGATAGCAGTTCGACCAGACTTCATCGAGGCCGGCGATGAACTCGTCGTAATGGGCGATATGGCCCATTTGCTCGTCATGCTCGTTGTATCGCTTCAGCGTCCAGTACGGGGGGGACGTGACGACGAGGTGGATGGAGTTGTCCTCGAACGCGGAAGCGAGGCGGGCGTCGCCCTGAATCAACTCATGATCGGTCTCTCGGACCCGCACGAGCGACTCAATCCGCTCAATCGCCTGGCGATCACGCGCGATGCGAGGAATACTCTCATCGAGCTCGCCTGTGCCAAGGAGCTCAGCAAACAGCGCCTTCTCTTCGTCGATTGGCTGTGATACTCGCGTCATGGGATGAGTCCAGAGGATCGATCTGGCGCCACCGTGGGGGCGCGCCAGTCGCAGTGGTGATGGTAGTTCAAACTGCCGGTCTTCTTCAACCCGCGGGCCAGCTCGACGCAGCGCGGGCGCATGTAGTCGATGTAGGCGGCCGTGGAGGCGTGGCGGTCCTCGAACGCCCGCTTCTCTTTCGTCTCGCCCCAGAAGACCTCGTGGTTCCGGTTGCTGTTGAACGGCGGGTCGATGTAGATCAGGTCCACGCAGCCGTCGGGCAGCTTGGCGAGCTGGTCCAGGCAATCGCCGCAGTAGACGATGCGCGTGTCCAGCAGCGACGAGGGCCGCCCGGCGCGAGCCTTGGACGGGGGCTTCGATGGGGCCTTGGGCTTGGCGGCGGCCTTCTTCTTCGCGGGGCTCTTCTTGGACGTACCCTTCTTGGAAGTGCGTTTGCGATCCATGGGAATAGTCTATCCGAGAGTGTGTTAGGAGGACAATCCGCGAAAGGGGGAACGAGAGGGGATTCTCGTTCCGGCGTGAATAATCACACTGGCAGGCAAGCTGCCAGTGGCACTCTTTGTGGCTCTTTGTTCGCGAAGCGCGGAGCACGACTACAAGACAGCCAACAGGTGCGTCCGGAACGCAGCCTTCGCACTGGCGGGCAAGCCGCCAGTGGCACGCGTGTGGTGACAACGGATAGCTGACTGCTGATTGCTGACCGCTGATAGCTCTGCCCCAAATTCCGGCAAATGCCGGCAAATTTCACTTTTTCCGGTGAAATTTGGCTCGCTCGGTTTCGTACCATCTCCCACCCTTGCGGCGCCAGGATGGGGCACACTCGCAGTGTGTGGGCATGATCAGAGCCCCGACCGTGTGGGAGGGGTGGGTGCTCGTCGGGTGGGCCTCTGCATTCGCGCGTGACCGCTTCCTGACGGGTGCGGTTCTGCTTGGCGACGAGCGGGGAGAAACACGGGTCAACGAGTTGACCCATGCCACCCCGGCATTCGATTTGTTTTGCGCAAGCACCGGCGAGACGCCGGTGCCACAGATTGGTGATTGTGCCGTCGCAGTATTTCCACAGCTTTGCCACAGGATTGCCGGGGCATAGCGATGGACTTCCAAGGGCTGTCAGGGACCGAGGGCTGCTTCGATGTAGCTATGGATGTCTAGGCCGTTGAGTTGCATGTCGCTGTTCATGTCCGCCAGGCAGAGGTCTCCGAGTTGGAAGGGGGAGCCTAGCAGGGCGGCGGTGAAAGCTTCGACGGTGAGCGGGACGCAACCTGAGCCGTCGGTCGCGTGCGCGTACACGAGCTTGTATTCACGCCAGTCGTCGCAGTCGATGACGTCGTTGAAATCCATATCGAAGAGTTCACAGGTGGGAGCGCTTGGGTTATCGAAGCAATTGGAGAAGTTCGTGCATTGGCACCCGGCAGGCGGCCAGTAGTCTCCGTTGTTGTCACAGTCGTCGGGCCAGACGGCGTAGATGGCGTGTAACGTGGCTTCTTCAAAGGGCGTCGGGGCGAGGACGCGCACGACCTCCAGGGCGTCCACGTTATCGTTTGGATGACCGAGGCCGAGCTGATTCGAATCGGCGAAGACCTCGACCACCGGAGCGCCGGCCGAATAGGAAAAGATCGTTGCCGCGTCGTGGATTCCCAGGCTGGGCGAGCCTGGCGTGAGCGAGAAGAGCACTTTATCGCCCGGGCCGAAGAAGCCGTCGTCCGCCAGATCCAACACAACCAGGGAATCGATATCATCCGCGAACTGCAACTGGAGGTCGGACGCCATCGCGTAGAGACCGTCGTTTCCAAGCTGTTCGGGCTCGGCATCTTTGAACACATCGGCGCCGCTGAAAGCCGAAGGGCTGCCTGAGGTGAGACAGAAGAAAAACCAACCGCCGCCCCGGCTCTTCGTACCGGTCCCAGATGCGGACGCGGCGCCGTCCGAGTTGTCCGGCGTTGTGGATGTGGACGACTGGGTGGCGGAAGTTTCGGGCGAGAGGTTCCGGTCCACACCGCCGGTGTCGCCCTGGTTGCAGGCGATAGTGTTGTTGGAGAGGATGTTTTTGGTTCCGCCCGTGATCACCGTGCCGGCGCGGTCGAAGCCGTCAAGGGTGAGGAACAGGTCACCGGCGGCCTGGTTCTTGGCGGCTTGATCGAAGACGTTGAAGACCTTGTTATTGGCGACCAGCGTCATATTTGGCGTTGCTTGGCCGACGGTGTCTCGATCCACATCAAAGAGCAAGAGAAAGGCCTGGCCGGAACTGACGATGTGTTGACGGTTGAACGAGAGGGCGTTCAGGTCGTCGGCCGGAATCAGCCCGAGGTTCGCCTCGGTGTATACGATGACCGGTGTGGCGCCTTCCGGGTCTCCTTGTTCCAGGACGGTGGCCGAGCCGAGCATCGCGCTCAACGGCGTGTCGGCGTCGATGGTAAAGAGCGGCCTGGGCAGTGGCTCATCCGCGTAGACGTAATCCGGCTGGGCGTTGCTGGCGGTGACGCGGCTCAACAGACATACCGTCACCCCGAGACCGACGAGAAACCGATTCCGCTTGTTGTATGACTCGTTGTACATTGACATTGCCTCTCACTCCTGGCTCGCCGTGATCAGCAACCATTCTGTTCGGTCGCACACACTCCACCTTGGAGTTCCCGACAAGATGGGTAAACCCTTATCAACAAGCCCCCGGCATGTGCGACTTGTCCACGTTGCGTACGCTGATCGGGACCATGCTATATCATACCCGAATGATCCCAGTGGAAGACGAAATAGAGCAGAGGGTGGCTACACCTTTTTTGAAATTTTGGCGAAAAACATGTTTTTTGGGGCTTTGCGAGGCGGCCAGATCGCTACAGAGTCAATTGGGGGGTGGGGCATCGGCTCCTGGCCGCCTGCCGAACCTGGCGGGCCGATAGACAAGACTACGATTCGGCAGGCTGTTTTCGGACATTGTCTCATCGGTACATGTCCTCTGTGATGCCCGATTCAGTGTTCGAGCCAGCGGCTCCGGAACTGTCGGCGAGCGGCCTTGGTTGGGCGACGTTCAACTCGAGTAACCAACTTGGCCAACTCGGATCATCTTCGAGCCGCCGGACGAAGACCTTGGCCATGTAGCAGTAGTCGTCGTAGTCGTAAGTCCGTTCGCAACGTTTAAAAGCGTCTGATGCCTCGGCCCACTCGCCGAGACTCAGACTTCGGCAGGCCGTGACGAAATGGGCGGCCGGCCAGAGTAACTTGTCAGTTCCTCGATCTCCCGCCAGCCGTTCCAACGCCTCCCATGATCTTGTGCCCTGACAGAGTGAATAGACGGCTTCGTTCCATCCCGGCGGCGCGGTACTGGATGTTGCCGCCGAATAGTCGATCCTATCCGCATGTCGGGAGAGTAGCTTGTTCGCCTCGTTTTCGCGGTGAAGCACACGAAGCAGGCACGCGGTCGTGGTGATGGCTCGGAAATCAGTCGGCGACGATTCGGCCATTGACCGGGCGAGCCGCAGCGCCTCGTCCATCTCTCCTTGTTCCGCTCGGATCAAGGCGGGAAACAGGGCAACATACCAGAGCTTTTTCACGTCGCTACCCGGGCAGGCACGGGCCAGCGTCGTCAGATCGTTTTTGGCACGGTCGAGTTGGCCGTTCCAATAGAGCAAACGCCAACGATATTGATTCAACTCCACCTGCAGCTTCGGCGTGTCGCAGAAGGGTTCTCCGCGATCCCAGGCCGCGATGGCGCGCGGATAGTCTCGACGACTCTCCCAGTGTTCGGCCTCACAAGCGTAGCCGCGCAAGCTCCGAGGCTCTTTTTCTTGAGCCTCCTTCGCCCACTTCAGGGCGCCCGCGAAGTTCGTTTCCGCGGATTCCTTTTCGCCGGCTTCCTCGTAGATCTCCGCGGCCAGCCGGTACGCGATGGATAACAGGTAGCGCGGATATGCCTTGTCACGCCGGTACTCGCACGCGTTGATCAGGATGCGTTTTTGCTCCGCGAATCGTTCCAGCTTGCGATTGTGATAGGTCCAATGATTATGTGCCCTGCCGAGGTGCACCATCGCCTGGACGTAGACGTCGCGAAGGCCCATTGCTTTGCGATAGGCCTCTTCCGCTTCGTCCGGGTTGGTTCGCACGATGGTCTGGGCGTGGAAGAAATGGCCTGGCGCTGTTGTCGCGCCGCCAGCCGCCTCCGCCTTGCGCACCCACTCGTGGGAAGCCTGGTCCTGATCGGCACGACGCAGCGCCCATGCGAGTAGGTACATGATCTCAGTGTCGCCGGGCTGTTTAGAAATGGCCCACTCCAGGTGGCTGACCGCGAGTTCGGGATGGTTCAGCAGTTCGGTCATCGCAAGGGCGACACGAAGTTTGACCTGGAAGGAGACATCATTCGGTCCAAGCGTCCCAGCCTCATCGAGCCACTGCCGCGGCTGCTCCGGCTCCCGGTAATCCACAATCGCCAATGCCTCGAAGGCTCTGTGAACGAGATTGTTCGCGCGGTCATGTCGGGCGTTGATGGATTGCACGATCCAAAACGATGCGGTTGCCAGAAGCAGGAGACTTAAGGTGACAATGGCTGTCGTCGCCGGATGACGCCGCACCCACTTGACGGCCTTTTCGAAGGGGCCGACCCGCCGGCTGAGGATCGGACGGTCTTCGGCATAGCGCCGCAGATCCGCCGCCATGTCGCGCGCGCTGGCGTAGCGCCGCCGCCGATCTCGATCCATTGCTCGAAGGCAGATTGTCTCGAGGTCGATTGGAATGTTGGGGTTCCACTTTCGGGGTGGTTTGGGTTCGTCCGTGCAAATACGGGCGACTATCTGCTCTCTCGTTGAGCCTTCGAAGGGTCGGTGTTTGGTCAACAACTCGTAGAAGGTGACGCCCAGGGAGTAGATGTCGGTGCGGTGGCCGATTTTGGCGCGGTCGCCGCCTACCTGCTCGGGAGACATGTAGGCGGGCGTGCCCAACATCTCACCAGTGACCGTGACGCTCGGCTCATCGAGGAGCCGGGCGAGGCCAAAGTCCGCAATGTGGAGAAGCCCGTCGGAACCTAGCAGCAGGTTTTGCGGTTTGATGTCGCGGTGGATGACGCCTTGGCGGTGGGCGTGTTCGAGGCCTTCTGCGACACCGGAGATTAGCAGCGCCATTCGCCGGTAGTCCGCCCTCAGGCCGCTGGAGGTCGCGTCAATTGAGTCGCGACGTTCCCTTTCCTCCTGGTCGGCGGGTGTTTGTCTCGTGACGGCTTCGGATAGGGTGGGCAAGATTAGCGATGGTTCCTTTTCCAGCACGCGGTCGAGGCTGATGCCTTCGATCAGTTTCATCGCGAAGTAGAATCGGCCATCGTGTTCTCCCTGGGCGTAGACCGGCACGATGTTGGTGTGCTGGAGTCTCGCGGCGGCCTGAGCTTCGTTTTTGAACCGCCGGATCGATTTGCCAGTTTGACAAACGACGCCCGGAAGGACTTTCAGGGCGACGATTCTGTTGAGTGACACCTGTCTGGCACGGTAGACGATACCCATACCCCCTCTGCCGATCTCGTCGAGGATCTCGAAGTCGCCGAGGGTTTCGCCTTTGGTACGGCTGGTTCGGCCTTTGGATGCGAAGGGTTCCCCTTCGGCGGCTCCGTGTTCGTCGGGATTTCTGCTTGAATCGCCACTTGACGTGGTGCGGGATTGACCCGTGGCTGCTTTACCGGATTGCTCTCCTTGAGTTTTCTCCTGGAGCCCGCCGGTCGGCGCATCGCGTTTGGCGGCCTCTATCGCCTGTATCAGGCGGCGTGTTTCTTCGAGACTTCGGCTACAGGATTTGCACGATTCGATGTGTGAGAGTACCGTTTGGTTCTGTTGCTCGGGCAATTCGCCTTCGACATAATCGAGCAGCAACTCTTCGACGGTCTCGCAGTTCATAAGGCGGAATCATCCAGCGCGCGGAGCTTTTGCCGCAAGAGCCTCGTTGCTTTGGCGATTCGAGCCTTGGCACCGGAGAGGCTCAGGCCGATCGCCTCGGAGAGTTCGGTTCGGGATAAGCCCTGGAAGAAGTACATGATGACGACTTCTCGGAGGTCGTGGTCGATCGCGTCGATGGCGAGTTGGACACGACGAACTCGATCTTGCTTCACGGCTTTTCCGGCGGGCGTTGTCAGCGGATCGATGGGGATGGCCGATTTTTTCCAGACTTGCCTGCTCGACTGCAAGGCGGAAAGGCGTGCCTTGGGACGCATCCGGCGCAGTTCGTCAATCGATTTGTTCCGTGCGATCTTGTAGAGCCACCCACGCAGGCTCTCGGTGGGTTTGGCCACATTGTCGGCACGACAACAGGTCATCAGGACATCCTGAACGATGTCCTCCGCCAATACTTCGCTGTAGACCATTCGCTGGCAGAAGAGTCGGAGTTCATTGCCATAGAGACGGTCGATCTCCTCGACGGCGGATTTTTCTCCGACACGCAATCTCGCCATCAGGTTATTGTTCGCTTCCGGCTCCATCAGATCCAACTCAGTCGAAGATAGTCAAGAATAGTAGTGGCCATGATGTCGATTCGTTCGTCTTCGATGGGGTAAGGCTCACCCTTCCTCCTTCCTTGGTATGGGCCAAACCAATGTCCGAATTCTGGGCACATCCGCCGCGTCGCGGGTGTGTCCCTTTTTATTCTACAGTACGCTGCGTCTGGACGCGCCCAGTTTGCTCGAGATTTCGGTCTGGGCCCCCGGGAAGAGGGTCCGCTATTGTGACAGTTGGCGGACGTATCTCCTCCTGACGTTTGCGTTTGCTTGAAGGTGAGACTCCGATTCCTTTATGCTTAAACAAGTCAAGGTGGATCGTGAGGGGATAGTCGTTTGAAACAATCGTTGTTTTTGCAGTGGCCGTCCGGACCCCTTGTCCGTCATCTGTTGGGAGACCGATGTCCCCGCACACGCGCCGCTGAGCGGCACGAGCTGGAAAAGTGCGGGGGAGATGAGATGGGTTGAGGGATTCAAGGATTCAGGGAAGAAGACAGGCCCTTTCGATCCGAAACCAAAGTCACATCGGGCGAATCAATGATCGCGGCGGATGCCGTGGGAGGAGAAAACCATGTCTTTGAAGAGAATCGTTCCAGTCCTTTCGACACTTTGTGCAGTGGCAATAGTCGTGTTCGGCGTGGCTGAGACGTCTTTTGCCGACGGCCTGGCCCCTCGCCAGATCGTCGTGAAGCCAGCCAACACGCAGGTGGATCTCATCCGTTTTCGGACGGATGTGATATCCGTGAAGTTCCGCGACGATCAGATCGTTCGTCTTGGCGAGAAAGGTTTAACTGACCTTGGAACCGGCGCGTTGAACGGTACGGAAGACGTATTCGCACAGATAGCGGGCGGTCGGTGGGAGCGGGCTCACACGCTGTCGGTCGCGCAACTGAATCGACTCCGCGCGACGGCTCAAAACCGCCTACAACGAGAGGTCGCCGATCTGAATCTGCAGTTCAATTATTACCTGCCTGAGGGGCTTGACGCCGAAACGGCGATCGATGCCCTTAACAGCCTCGATATCGTGGAGATCGCTTTGCCTGCACCGCGCCCGATGGCGGCGCCGCTTCCACCGAGCTTCCAAGCCAGCCAGGGCTACCTGAATGCGGCGACTGCCGGCGTCGATGCCGTGTGCCTGTGGCAGCTTGTGGGCGGCACGGGGTCCAACGTGAGCATCGCAGATATTGAATATAGCTGGAACATGAACCACCAGGACTACAGCGCGACCTTGCTTGGCGCTACCCCGAACGATCCGTTCAACGATAACAATCATGGCACGGCCGTTCTGGGCGAGATGGTTTCCATCAGTAACGGCTGGGGGACGACTGGGATTTCCCACGGCAGCACCATGTACGTGGTTGCGGCCAATACCGGCTCCGGCAGCGGCACTTATGATGTCGGCGCAGCGATCACCACCGCGATGGGGACACTCTCCGCGGGCGACGTCATTCTGATTGAACAGCAAATCGCGGGACCCAATTACACCGGTATTCCTCCGGGCACGCAGTTTGGTTTGGTTCCCGTTGAGTGGTATCAGCCCTGGTACAACACGATAGTGACGGCGGTTGGCAACGGGGTGGTCGTTGTTGAAGCGGCTGGCAACGGTTCGCAGAATCTCGACGACGCAGTGTACAACACGGGCCACGCACCGTTCACGCCTGCGAATGACTCCGGGGCGATCATCGTTGGCGCGGGAGCTTCTCCTGGAGGTTCCGATACGGATCGTTCGAGGCTGGGATTCTCCAACTACGGTTCGACGGTCGATTTGCAAGGTTGGGGTGAGAACGTGGTGACGACCGGCTACAACGATTTGTATAGTGCCGAAGGAACCAATCTCTGGTACACCTCCACTTTCAGCGGAACGTCCAGCGCTTCGCCGATTGTAGCCGGGGCCTGTGCCACGCTCCAGTCCGCTCACCTCTCCGGCGCGGGGAGCTTTCTGACGCCGGCCCAGGTGAAAGCTCATCTCCAGGCGACGGGTTCCGCCCAACAGGCGGGGACCTATCCCACTTCTCAGAATATTGGTCCCAGACCTGACGCCGCCGCCGCGTTTTGCAACGCGGTGCCTGCGGCCGATGCGAACGCTAACTTAGTACCCGATCTTTGCGAGTCACTTGCCGGCATCGAGGCGTGTTGCTTCACCAATGGCGCTTGCACCGACACGACGCCCGCGAACTGTGCTGCTTATGGCGGGACGGCTCAGGGTGTGGGAACAGCCTGTGCCACAACGACGTGCCAGGCGCCATATGAAGCATGTTGTCTCTCGAACGGAACCTGCGTGGACATCGATGCCCCGACTTGTGTCAGTTTCTACGGCGGCACACCGATGGGTCTTGGAACAACTTGCGCGACTGTCGTATGTCCTGCGACGAATGAAGCCTGCTGTCTTCCGAACGGCTCGTGCGTGGATACTACTCCCGCGAACTGTCTGGCTCTCTACGGCGGCACGCCGATGGGCGCTGGCACGGCGTGTGCGACAACACAATGCCCGCAGCCGCCTGAAGCGTGCTGCATGCCGGACTTGACTTGCCAATACGTCCCTGCGGGGAGCTGCGCGGCGATGGGCGGCTGGCTCACGCCGGGCGGTATGTGTTTGGGTGACAATGACGGTATTCCCGGCGACGACGCCTGCCAGGACGGGCCGCCGGAGTTTCTCATCGAGTTCTCGCTCGACATCGGCTCCGACATCGAACTGAGTGATCCTACACCCGACGGCAACGAGGCCGCTGATCCCGGCGACGTGTACTGGTGGCAGAGTTTGCCCATCGTTCCTCCGGGCCGCGACGGTTTCAAGGACGACCTCCGGATTTTCGTCTCTGCCGACCCTTGGCCCGATCCGCCGGACACGACGGGTGGGACGGCTGTGCCTGTCGGCTTCGGTTCGATCGAGGACTATCACGAGTACTTCGACTTGGATGGTCATGATCAGACCGATTTCTCTCTCCACGACGCAGAGTTCCCGATGCCCGCGTTCCCGTCCGAGTGTGTGTATGAGCCCAAATACTTGGCTGTTTCGTTCGACGACGACATGGGGCCGGGCTGGCCGGTCATGGACGTTCCGGTGACGCGGCCATCGATGGCGGGTGTGAGCAGCTACGGCAGCACGCCCGGACAGGACGAGGTTGTCGGGGTCACCGTGGATACGGCGCCTCCGTTGCCGCCTTATCCGATCATGAACATCTATCCTGTGGCGGATGAGATTACCGTGCATCAGAGCATGGTTCCGAACCCGGATGGGATTGAGGAGCACGATGACGACGTTGACTCGCTCGACGCCGTACCCGACCGGGAAACCTGCCCGTTCTGGTTCTTCAGCCCGGACCACGAAGCTGACATGGGACTGGATCCCGGCGGAATCTACGAGGTGACGGGATTCGGTCCGGTGCAGGTGATTGACGAGGCATTCCATCTCGGACTCCCGGAGGAGACCGACATCGACGCTTTCGAGTTCACTTGGCTTGAGAACCCCGACCAGCCCGGTATGCCCTTCCTGGCGTTGTTGTTCAGCGTGGATAATGATGACCCGCTCACGTTGGGCGACGAGTCGGGCGGAAACGATCCGACGATGATCTTCGTCTCCTGGATGACAGGCTTCTCGATGCCGTTCACCGATCCTCTCGAAGACGACGTGGACGCGATCATGATTTGGCGAGATTCGTTCGAGCCGCAGCCGATAGGCGCCTGTTGCTTCGCCGATGGCACCTGTACGGACGCGATGAGCGAGATTGACTGCATCAACAACAATGGCAAGTGGCAGGGCGCCGGCTCGCTGTGCGTCAATTCGAATTGCTGCCCCTGTCCTGGCGATTTGGATGGCAACGGCGTCGTCAACGGCGATGACATCCAGTGCTTCGTTGAGTGCTTATTAGGCAGCGGCATTGCGGTGGGGTGCAACTGTGATTGTGCCGACATGCAGCCTGACGGTTTCTGGAATGACAACGATGTTGTTCCGTTCGTAAACGAGTTGCTCAATACCACGGTTTGTACGTGGCCGTAGCAACCTTGGCTTTCTCCGCCCTCACCGGGGCGAGTGGCTGAGCGCATGGCTCGCTGACTCAGCCACTCAACCCGGGCGGCGTTCTGAATCGAGGAGACCCCACCCGGCCGCAAAACTGAAAGCGGCCGGCATTCGCGATTCGACATCGCAACCCCTGCTCGTGGGTAGTCTGATCTGACCCCTACCGGTAGCCCACGACCGGGGGTCTTTTATTTTTACGTTTTGTTTGTTCGACCGAATTGGGATTGGCTGGAATAGGGCTCGATCAGTATTCGAGAGGACGTAGTTTTCGAGAGAATGTTGCCTTTGACCCCCGAGTTGGAGGTCGATGACCGACTGTTTGCTTCGGCCGACAGGGGCGTCGGCCGCTTCAAGGGTGTCCGTCGCTACGGGGAGGGGCAAAATCCTCTTCATCGCAATCACTTCGTTTAGAGCAGTGAACGATTGATTGTGGCACCGGCGTCTCGCCGGTGAGGCAAAGGCACTCGGCCTCCTTGCTTCCACCGGCGAGACGCCGGTGCCACATCTCAACGTGAAACGCGATAG
>CAZTAR010000090.1:0-12962 GCA_964611695.1 uncultured Planctomycetaceae bacterium
CAAAGTCGCCATGATCGAACGTTTGCTCAGAATCGGGTTGTCAGACAGAACCTAGCCCGCACCGAAACGCAGGTGCCGATAATGATAGCAGTCTGTTGGGGGGGGCAAGATAAAAATCCGTCGCAAATCAGAATTGCCGCAAACCATACGTGACACCATTCTCATCGTTCGTCGATGCCGCCAATGGCATTTAGCTCGACAGGAGCGTATCCTACGCGAAGTGTAGGTTTACCTTCATGGTGGAGAAACTATCATGAGTACAGGTTTTTTCTTGGCGGAACTCGATAATACCCCGGAACCTGCATGTCCACGCGCCGCACAACCCGAATACGACGCTTCATGAAATGGGCTGGGCTCGTAGCTTGCTTGCTCATTCTGGTGGCATGCGTGGTTAGCCTGAAGTGGCGCATCCTACACGGTGGAATTCGCCATACAATCTGTTTAGATACGGCTGTATTAGCCTACACGGATATCCGGGGTGCCGCTGAAGATGTGCAGGCTGTGCGTATGTGGCCCACGACCGGATGGCAGGTTGTTCACACCACAACGCAGGGGAAAGTGTGGCGGGCCCTGAGCCTTCCATCCGTTACGGTCAGAGATGCCAGCGAGCGCCGCCTCCCAGAGTCTCTTGGCATTGACCTGAGGAGCAAGTGGAGCAAAGTCGGGCGGCGATGGGTCTACCTGCCGCTTTGGATTCCATTCTGCATATTTCTGGTTCCCACGTCGCTCCTATTTTGGAAGGATCTGCGTTATGTGAAGCCCGGCCATTGCAGCGAGTGCGGCTACAACCTCACAGGCAACGTCAGTGGTCGATGTCCGGAGTGCTTCACGCCGAGTCTAGCGGTGGAGCGTAAGCCGTTGCGGATGCGCCGGCTTCTCAAGTGGTGCCGGTTCTTGCTGGCGGCGATGGTCTTCCTCTGCTCCTCCGCCCTGTGTTTGCTGGTGATGACACCCGGTGCGCCCAGAATCATTGTCGCATTTGGCTACGATGGAGATGTGGACATTGGCTCGCCGCTGCAACAGAACCAGCCGACTTTCTTGTCCCGTCTCCTGCCGGAGAACCAACGATGCAACTGGGATGGGGAGTGGCTTTATGTGAATGGCCATTGCGCGGCGTGCTGGAAGCCGCTGGGCAAGCCGGGTTCGTTCGTTCTCGCGAAACTCCCAAAGGGACTGGCCTACGCCAAGTGGGACTCCTCGGTGCCGGAGCACTCCCACTTGACGCAGCCGATCTACATTTCGATCGCAAGACTCTTCACGGCGACCACCTTGCTTGCACTCGCCATCGCCTGGGGACCGGCTCTGTTTGTTTTCTTCCGCCGGATCTTGGGCCGCAAAGCCCCGTGCCCTCGGCATGAATCGAATCCTCCACATTAAGCTGATAGTTCGTGCAGATGAGGTTGATGCTGTTTCCCTCGTTGGGCTGGTTGCGCATCTCAGGTGTTACCCAACATGCTAGTGGTTGGCCGGTCTGTGGGTGCTGGTACAGTTTGGCTGGAGGGCGCCGCTGGCAGCTTGCTGCCAGTGCCGGCACGGGCGGTCGAACCGTCCGTGGCGCCCAAACTGTACCGGTGCTCGATTTCCCAAACCGCGGGCGAAAGAGACCCTACAACTCTTGTGCCGCCTTTAGGACAGGGTTACCTCGGCCCCAAAGGCCGCTGAGAGTCTCTCATCCACTCATTCCGCAAGAACTTCACCCCCTCAGTTTGATTGAGAAAACCAATCTCGTGTACAATACAGACACGGGAATTGGAGCGAGCCGAGCTGAAAAAGCGAGTGCCGACGCATTGCACTTCTTAACGTCGCCAGGAGAAGAAAGATGAAATTGCGCGCATGCCACCAGAGCTTTCGAACTTGGACATGGGGTCTATTTTTAGCAGGGCTGCTTGCTTCTGCTGCCGCCGGCCCGGCGGATGGTCAGGAGGGTAACCGTAGAACCGGAGATCGCGGAACCGGCAATTACCTGATCATCACGGCCGACCTCTACAGCGGCTCCGCACCGTTGACACAGTTCGCCAATGCCAAAGCCGCGATGGGTTTCAACGTGTCGACCTACGTCGCAACTTCCGGAACCAGCCGGGCCACCATCAAAACCTATATCGAGAACTGGTATAACCCGTCAGTCAATAACTACATCCTCATCGTCGGCGACACAGCGGGCACCAGCAGTTCCACGACAAACACCATTCCGCACTGGGTCGGCGCCGGTTCGAGTTCGGCGACGACCGACCTGCCTTACGCCTGCATCGATCCCGGGGACGACTGGTATCCGGACATCGCCATCGGACGCTTCTCCGTCCAGACCGTGGCCTCTCTCCAGAATGTCGTCGACAAGAGCCTATTCGTAGAGGCGGGTGTATTCAGTGATCCGGACTATGTGCTTCGCGCCGCCTTCCTAGCCTCCAACGACCTCGAAAGCGGCGCTCACACCACCCACGACTGGGTGATCAGCACCTACATGGACCCGGCAGAGTTCGAGAGCATCAAGATCTACGCCGGGGAGGGCGGCGACACGGCGGACGTCACCGCGGCCGTCAACAACGGCTGCCTCTTTGTGACATATGGTGGCCACAGCAGTTCCAGTGGTTGGTGGAATCCCTCCTTCGACCAAGGTGACATCCAGGCCTTGAGTAATGCTGGGCTTTACGGCCTGGCATACGGGTGGTCCTGCAACACCGCCCACTTTGACTACGACGAATGTTCCGGCGAAACCTGGCTCCGCGCTGCCAACAAAGGAGCCGCTGCCTATCTATCGGCCTCCACTTATATCTTCTACGGCGGAAGTGCATGGGAATCGTCGCGCAGGCTCGAAAAGTATTTCTTCGAATCCTTTTTCGTCGACGACATCTGGGAAGTCGGTCCCGCTTGGCAAGCCGCCCTCTATCGTCTCCTCGCCGATCCCGATTATGGCCCAACACATTCACACACACGAAACCTGTTCGAAATGAACACCCTGCTCGGTGATCCCGCATTACGGCTGCCACAGGGTGACGGTTTCACGCTTCAAGTCACCCCGTCTTCGCGCGATCTCTGCTGCCCCCCGGACGTCGCCGCGGTTTACACCATCGAAGTCGGCCAATTGGGTGATTTCGTCAAAACCGTCACACTCAGTGCCGAAGGTTACCCAAACGGAGCCACTATCGAGTTCGATACCAACTCTCAATCGCCTCCCTTTACCTCACAGATGACGATCGGCCATCTCGGCGTCGCGGTCGCCGGCAACTACAACGTGACGATTACCGGCGAGACCACGTCGATGGAACGGTCCACCAATGTGATGTTGAATATTGCCACCGATGTCCCCGCGGAGGTCACCCTACAGGCTCCTCCAAACGGACAGACCGACGTGGAACTCCAGCCGGAGCTGAGTTGGTCTGAGTCGGCCCAAGCGGTTGACTACGATCTGGAAGTGGCAACCGACGCGGCCTTCTCGAACGTCATCTTCAGCACAACGGTCACTGGAACCAGCCATGTCCTCGACACGACCCTCGGCATGTTAAGTCAATACTTCTGGCATGTACGGCCTAATAACGAGTGTGGAAACGGCTTGTACTCCACGGCTTTCAGCTTCACGACCGTCAACAGATTAATACCTGCCTACTACAACATGCTCAACGGTGAAAGCGGAACGTATACCTACTACGACGACGACTATGATGGAGATGGGGACAACGGGTCACCGCTCGCGCCGCTCAGCAACGGCCTCGGCGACCTGACAAACGGCGTCATCGCCACGGGACACTGGAACCAGATGTCCGCGTTATACGTCGGCTGGAACACAGTCGATCCGACGATTACGTTCCACTTTGCCGAGTCGGTCAGCATCGAGGCCGTCACCCTCTACCTGGATGATTCCGGCGGCGGCAGCGGAGTCTATGCCCCCGAGGACGTCACCGTCAGTATGGGTGGGGACACGCAGGTATTCCCCTGTACGGACCCCCCCGGCGACGAGCCGTTCGCATTCACCTGCGACAACCTGAGCATGTCGGGTGACACTCTCGAACTCACCCTGGCGGATTATACAAGCTCCGGTTACAGCTACATGATGCTCAGCGAAGTTGAGTTCTTCGGCGGGGAAAGCACCGGCGCATGCTGCGAAGGAGCGGCCTGCACCGTGATGACCGAGGATGATTGTCTGGCCGCCAAAGGTGTGTACCAGGGCGACGACACAAGCTGCGCCCCGAATCCCTGTGGCGGCATTGCCGAACCGACGTGCTTGATTCTCAGCGAAGTCGTCATGGGCAACGAAAGCGGCGACTGTCCCAAATGGATTGAAATCACGAACACCGGTATCAACGACTTCTTCTTCACCGAAGGCGGGATCATCATCCAGGAGAAAACCGACACCGATGTCAATGTCGATGTCGACCTCACAGGCGTCACAATCCTGGCCGGCCAATCGTATGTGGTCAATTCGAACTCCGGATGCTCAGGCGCCTTCCCCATCATCTACGGCTTCGGCGCGGACTTGGACGACATCGCGGCCTTCGGTGATGGCGACGACAGGTATATTCTCACGGACACGGATGACGGCTCGAACCTGTTGGATATCTATGGCGAGTTCGGCGTGGACGGTACCGGAGAAGTTTGGGAATATTCACACGGCTATGCTTACCGCCTGCCCGCCTTCACCGAAGGCAACGGTGGACTCTTCGTCCCAGAGGAGTGGTTCTTTGGCGGCGTAGACAGCCTCGCAGGCGGCAGCCCCACACAACTTCTCTTGGACTTCACGACACCGAAGGTGCACGCGTACGATTACTTCTGCCATGCCGGTGATATGAATTGTGATGACAACGTCAACGGCCTGGACCTTCAGGCGTTCGTCCTGGCCTTGCTTGATCCTGTCGGCTATGGGAAAGCCTATCCAGGATGCAATATTCTCAATGGCGATTTCACCGGCGAAGGGAATGTGGACGAATCAGATATCGCCGCGTTCGTCAATCTGCTGGCCGGAAGCTAAAACCTGATGGCCCGTGGCAATAGTCAGAAAGGCCCAAGGACTGAAGCGGCCAACCCGCATATCGGTCGCCACCTGACTGTTGCCACGGGCAACTTGAACCTCCTATTGAGCTTTGGATGGCTAGGTCGTTTTAGTGTTGAGAGGGCATGCTTCGCCGTAGCGTCGGTTCCCCGTGGCCAACGAAGATAACCGTTTTGCTTACCCCCCCCCAAGGTCGAACCCTGACCGCTTGCTGACGCGCGCGGCTCTGATCTCCCACGCAGAGGATGCCATCTCATGCCTTAAATGCTCTAATCGCGGGTAACTTTTGAAGGCACGAGTTGCCGTTTGCTGACCAGGATGCAGGCCAGACCCATCACAACCAATACCGTCATTAAGAGCGGGAAAGTGCCGGTCGCGCCAACAGGATACAGCTTCACCTGGAGCTCACTTCGCGTACCAACCAGATTCAGCAGATCTCTGGTAATGAGGGTCGTGAGGCTCTGCCGCAGTTGATGTGTGACTGTGTAAACCTGCGCTCGCACCGGCAGGCTGGCGACAACCGCCTCCACAATCACAATATACAGTGTGGAGACCGTCAAAGAGCGCGAGGTCACGAGGCTGATCAATGTAAACACAGCCAAAAACGCCACGACGCCCAACGGAATGATACTCAAATAGGCGACGAGATCACGCGCTGGTTGCCAAACATGTTCAGGCGCAGGATCGACCGCCAAGCTAAGCCCCTCGATATCCGCGCCGCCGACCATGCAGAGATGAAACGCCAGAACAGCCAATCCAAACAGAACCATCAGAACCATCGCGGCGGCGGAGAATCGCACTAACAACACCGTCGCCCGCCGCATCCGACGAGTCACGAGGTAGACCAATGTCCGCCCTTCCACTTCCGAACCGATCAATACCGACCCGAAGAGCATACACAACAGCGGAAGCACGACCATGAACAACAGCGACAACATCACCCCGTGATAGGCTTCCCATACTTCAGAGAGCCCGCCGGGAGGCTCGAAATGTCGCATCAGCAGGGCCAGTACGCACGGCGCCCCTAGCAGCAATGCCACCAGCCACAGCTTCCGGACTCGCAGGTACTGCCGTATGGTGAACCAGAACAGGGCGACCATCAGGCTCTCCTCCGGCCTCTTGACTTCATTCGCAACACAGGCATTACGCTCCCCCGCCAGTCAAATACCCAAACACCGCCTCCAAACCCGCGTCGGCCGCGGCGACCTCGCGAACATCAAGATCGCCGGCCAAAACCACCTCGGGCAACCGGTCGTACACTTTCTCGGGAACAGGCGTCTCGATGATCAGAGTGTCGTCACCAGTCACTTGCACGCCCGTCACCGAAGGCAGGCCGACAAGCTTCGACGCCAACACCCGGGGCTGGTCCACCCTCACACGAATCGCATGGGGTCGGTCGTGCATCTTGCGACGCACGTCTCGCAAATCACCCTCCGCCACGATGCGACCGTGGTTGATCATCAGAATCTGCTTCGTCAACGCCTCGACTTCGTGCAACACATGGCTCGAAATCAGAATGTCCACCTCTTGCGAAGCCAACACGCGAAACAACTGTGCCAAGTCGTGCCGGGCCACCGGATCCGCCCCCGTGAACGGCTCGTCCAGAATCAACAATCGCGGCATGTGCGCCAGGGCTTGTGCGATCTTGATTCGCTGTCGCATCCCCTTCGAATAGGTCCCGATCGCCCGATCCATGTATTCGCGCATGCCAGTCAGGTCAATCGCTTCCATCGCGGCGGTCCGCGCCGCTCGACGACGCAGTCCGGACGCGCGGGCCAGGAAATAAACAAACTGCATTCCGGTCGATTCGGGCCAGAACACATCCCCTTCCGGACAATACCCAACACGCGAAAGGACTGCCGGATTATTCCAGACTCGCTCGCCCCACAAGCGGATCGATCCCGTGCTCGGCCGGAGTTGCCCCATCGCCAACCCCATGAGTGTGCTCTTGCCCGCGCCATTCGGGCCGATGAGACCGGTGATGCCGGCGCCCACCGTCGCGGTCACGTCGTTCAGACCGATCACCTCGTCATACCATTTGGACAATCGTTCTAGTTCGATGACCGCCATGGGCTAATCTACACATTCGCCGCGGAACGCGAAAATCGCACGACGCGGCGGTAACAAATGTAAAAAGAACCAACCATGAGGAACAACAGCACACTGATTGGATAGAACGGAGAGATCGGTCGCCCCAGGGCATTATCAAAGACACCCCTGGGAAGCGGCGTTGACTCCCACGCCTCTCGTATGCCGAACACCCAATCCGCCGTCACGGTAATGTCGCGATAAAGCGAGACACTTCCCAACCATCCGCCAGTCACCTCATGCGGCAGAACGTCAAAAAGAATCGCCTGGGCCATCACCGGCAACAGGCAAAGCGCCACCCAACCCACCGTCACGTAACGCTTGTCAGAACTCAGACTCGACAAGGCCAGCACAACCGCGCCGCCAAAGATCATCACGCCGACACTGGTCACTAACAGGTCATACCCCAATCCCAAAGTCTGCCCGAACGTATGAAGGCCGCCTGTCACAAGTGTCCCGAGGATCAAGGCGAGGAGATTCGGAACCAGCACAACCATGCCAATGAAAAAGGCGACAACCATCCATTTGCCAATCAAATAGGTCAACGGCGTGACCGGCCTGGCAAAGTAGATCGGCAGGGCCCGCGCCTTCAGATCGTCGGCGATCAGACCGGGACCGGCCCGCACGACCACGACGAATACCCAGAACAACTCCGCCTTGAACGTGAATAGGAAGACAGTTCGCCACAAAACCTCACGGTACTCAGCAAGCCGACTCACGCCGCTGAGATCCACCCGAAGAAATGTCTTGATGAACTCATACATCCCGCTGGCCTCTGAAGTGTTGGCCAGCAACTCCAGTTGAGCCAGCATGTAGAAAAACGCGCAACTGCCAATCGGAAAGGAAAGACTCATCCAAATGAGTGTGCGCACCTTCGTCGCCCGATTGGTCAAACGGACGCCGGCCACGAAGACCGCCAGCCACGTCCAGCGCCGACGGCTCGGTTGGTCCGACCAGCGCCGATACTTCGTAGCGTTCGATGCGGGGGCGGTGCTCATCGGTTCTGCTGCCTCGCGATCGCCGTCATAAAGGCCTCTTCCAGCGAACTCCTCTTGGGGTGCAATCCCCGAAGCTTGACATTCGTCTCCCGCGCCGCCCGAAAAACGATGCTTTGCGTTTGCGCGGCCGGCAATTCAATCCCCAACGATCCTTCGGATTGCTGGAGAATCGTCACTTGGTGCTCCAGCAGGTGTTGTCGAAAGGCGTCGTCTCCTCCCCCAGCCAAAAACTCAACCGTGTACAACGTCGGGTGAGGACGGTGCATCTCCCCGAGGTCCCCGCTGGACAGCACCTCGCCGCCACCCATGATGACAACCTGTTGACACACCCGCTCCACATCCGGCAGCAGGTGGCTCGACAACAACACACTGATCCCCGCCCGACCCAGATCCGTGATCAAAGATAACATGACCTGTCGGCCCCGGGGGTCCATGCCATTCGTAGGCTCGTCGAGAAAAAGAAGGTCCGGGTCATGCACCAACGCCTGGGCCAGCTTGAGTCGCTGCTTCATACCCGCCGAATATTGCTCGGCAGGACGGTATCTGGCCTCGTTCAATTCAACGTAATCCAGAACCTCATGGGTTCGCTGCATCGCCTGCCGGTGCGACATGCCCGCCAGCTTGCCTGTGTAGCACACATACCCCGTTCCCGTCAGCCCGGGAATCAAACAATCGTTTTCTGGCATGTACCCAACACGTCGCCGGATCAGACGCTGCCGGCGGGCCGCGTCCATGCCCAAGACCGACGCCTTGCCGGACGTGGGCGGCACCTGTCCCAGCAACACACTGATCAGCGTGCTCTTGCCAGCGCCGTTCGGACCCAGCAATCCCACAACCGTCCCCTCGACGGACAAGTTGACGCCGTTGAGGGCGCATACGTTCCCATAACGCTTGACCAGGCCATCACACGTGAACATCTCCTTCATGCCGACACTCTCAAGCAGGTCACGGTTGGATGCAACTGTGGCGCCGCCGTCTCGGCGGTGAAATCACAGGAGAGACGCCTGTGCCGCCGAAAAAGCGATCCTCATTGCCGCACAATAACACACACAGACCGGCTTGGGGAAGCCTACTCTTGGTAACGAAGTCGTATGACAATGCACACGCCTCACACGGGCAAGAGCACTTAAGCTTGAGATTGCATACTCCGTTGTAGCGTTGGCCCCCCGTGGCCGACGGGGATTACATGTTTGCTCGCTTCTTACAAGGTCGAACCCTGACCGCTTGCTGACGCGCGCGGCTCTGATCATCGCCGCAAAGGATGTCATCTCATGCCTAAAATGCTCGATTGATCTCTGGTGGACGGCGGTTTCGCGTTGTGGAAATCTGCGAAATCAAAAGGCCGACCACACTCGGGACACCGCGGCTCGATCTGCCCCCGCAAGTCGTACGCACAATGGATGCAAATGGGAACGCCGATCTTCACGAGTTCTTTACGCAGATTCCGGCGGACCCGGCTTCTGGTAAGCCACACGCTCGTGCAGGGCAAAGACATTACCAAGAGCAATACCAGGCAGAAAACCCACTTTCCCATAGTGATGTTGAATGAATGGCAAACCCAGAGGCACGCCGGCATGAAGCCGCAGACGCAGATCGCACTGAAAAAGCGATGCCAAAAACCAGCGCGACGCCTACACTGCTCAGCCTGCTTGGTTGTTTCAAACAGATCAAGCTCCGGCAATATCCGGGACCACAGCCAGAATAACCGTTCTCGTGCCACTGCAAACATACTCCCACGATGGAGAATATCGCATTATGTTTTCGCTGTGACAAGACCTCCACGGGAATGTCCGGCGGCCTGTTGGGAATAAATCCGCCCAACAGGAGGAAACGCACGAATCACCGGATGCGGTGGACGCGCACAAAACCACCCGCGCGGCTATGATATGGCCGGTGGCTTGAGCACCCAGGGGGCTTCTGAATCAGCGCCCTCATCCCAAACAACCACTGACGAGCGTATACAACAAGATTAGACAGGCGAGAGCATGAGTGAGTTCACACCGCGAGAGATCGTTGCCGCACTGGACAAGTACATCATCGGCCAGGACGACGCCAAACGGGCCGTGGCCGTGGCGATTCGCAATCGGTGGCGTCGGCTGCAATTGCCCGAGGCGATGCGCGAAGAGGTCGGGCCCAAAAACATCTTGATGATCGGCCCGACCGGCGTTGGCAAAACCGAAATCGCGCGACGACTGGCGACCCTGGTCAACGCGCCGTTTCTCAAGGTCGAGGCGACGAAATTCACGGAAGTCGGCTACATGGGCCGCGACGTGGACTCGATGGTCCGAGACCTGCTGGAACTGGCCATGGCCATGGTCCACAAAGAGCAGACCGAGGTCGTCCGTCTCAAAGCCGAGGAGCAGGTCGAGGAACGCCTCCTGGAAGAGCTGTTGCCACAAGCCCCGTCACAGCCCGGCCCCGACGAAACGGAAGAGGATATCGAAGCGCGCCGGCGTCGAACGCGTGAGAAGCTTCGTTCGCAACTGCGCAATGGTGAGCTGGAGGACCGCATGGTCGAATTGCGAGTCGAGCAAAAGGCCATGCCGATGGGGATGTTCGCCACGACCATGGGGCCGGATCAAATGGGGCCGGAGATCCAGGACCTGATGGACCGAATCATGCCGAGCCAACCGAAGGATCGCAAGGTCCCGATCCGAGAGGCGAGGAAGATCATCTTCGACCAGGAATGCGACAAGTTGATCGACCGAGAGAAGGCCACGGAAATGGCTGTCCATCGAACGCAAAACAGCGGCATCGTCTTCATCGACGAGATGGACAAACTCTGCGGCACCCAATCGCAACACGGCCCCGACGTCAGCCGCCAGGGCGTGCAGCGCGATATGCTACCCATCATCGAAGGCACCAGCATCAACACGCGCCACGGCCCGGTCCGGACGGACCACATCCTCTTCGTGGCCGCCGGCGCGTTCCACATGGCGAAGCCAAGCGATCTCATGCCGGAGTTGCAGGGCCGCCTCCCGATCCGCGTGGAACTGAGCGACCTGACAAAGGAGGACTTCGCGCGAATTCTCGTCGAGCCCCAAAACGCAATCACAAAGCAGCAGGTCGCGCTCATGGCAACGGAGAGCGTGGCCATCGACTTCACCAACGATGCAATCGAAGCATTGGCCTCCATTTCCAGCCAGGTCAATCGAACCGCCGAGAACATCGGCGCCAGACGATTGCACACCGTCATGGAAAAGGTGATGGAGTCCCTATCGTTCGAAGCCCCGGAGATGCCTGGCAAAAAGGTGAAGATCGACGCGGAGTACGTCAAGGACAAACTCGCGGAAATCGTACAGGACGAGGACCTGAGCAAGTTCATCTTGTAGAGGGATGAGGGAGAAGGGAAGAGGGAGAAGGGGGCAGGATCCTGAACCCTTGGCCCTGCGAGCCGGCTCGTCTCGAGCCGGTCCTCTTACCAGGGGGGGGCGGATTGCCAGCACGAGTTATTGAAGATTCGAGAAGCTAGGAGCAAACCCCATGCGAGTTTTGATCAGCACGCTCATCGTATTGATGGCAACCTCCTTGGCCGAAGGCCAGGCGACAAAGAAGCAGCAATCCACGCAGCCCAAGACTGACGACGCCAAACAGGTCGTGACGTTCGAGACGACCGATGGCGTGACGATCGAGGCGGACTACTACCCGCCGCAGGCAAAGGGCAAAGAAAAATCTCCCGTGGCGATTCTCATCCACATGTGGCCCGCGAACCGATCGAGTTGGAAGCCACTCGTCCCGCACTTGCGCAAGGCAGGCTTCGCCGTCCTGGCGTACGACATCCGAGGCAACGGCGGCAGCACAAAGCCAACGGACAAGAACCTCGGCAAGCATTACAAGGACGGCGATCCCGATCATTTCAACAACGCGTGGAAGGACACCGAAGCCGCCAAAAAGTGGCTGGCGGATCAGGACCTTTGCGACACGACGCGGATCACGCTGATCGGCGCGAGCATCGGCTGCAGCATCTCGCTGGACTTCGGCAGCCGCGATGAATCCGTCAAGGCGATCGTCTGCCTCTCGCCGGGCACCGACTACTTCGGCGTCGACTCGCTCTCGTACATCAAAGCCTGTGGCAATCGGACGATCCTGCTGATTTCACCCGCGGGCGAATACGACGGCGTGAAGAAACTGATCAAGGCCTCGGGGAAGCTGGCCAAGGGGCAGGAGTATCCCGGCGGTAGAGAGCGCCACGGAACAGCGATGTTCGGCGCGGACTACGGCGAGAAGGTCATCAAAAAGATCACCAAGTTCGTCCATGATGCCGTCAAAGTGAAGCACACCCCATCACCCACTCCCGGCGTCGCCGCGAAAGAAGGTTAACGGCATTGTGAGCCACTGACAGACTCAGCGAACAATGACAATCGTGCCGGGCGATGCGCGGAGTTGAGTGGCGGCATTGCCCTGGTTAATCGCAACCTCCAACATGCCGGTCGAACCGATCACGGCGACAATCTCTCCCGGCTTCACATCGCCGTAGGTCCTGCGCAGCGGTCCCACTCTAAGCGGACCGACATATACATCAAACGCCTGCATCCCATGCGAGACAGTCGCCATGTCTTCATCGCTGATGTTCGAAATCAGATTCCCGAATCGGTCGACGAAAAGAACCTGCCCCTCCACGCCGCGATTGGGCAGGACGGCGGGACGGTCAAGGTTGAGAATCTCCAACTCCTCGATCACCGGGCCGACGCTGTCCAAACGCATCCCGCGCGCCAAATGCCCCGCCACTGGAGCGAGTACATCACGCCCGTGAAAGGTCGCGCTCACCTCGGGACGAAACAGCCGGGTGTTCTCAATGGCCCGCAATTCGTCCATGACGAAATCCCGATGGATGAGACTGATCAACCCGTTGTCCGGCGTGAGAAAGGTCTGGCCCTCATACTGCACGGCGAGCA
>CAZTAR010000091.1:0-12950 GCA_964611695.1 uncultured Planctomycetaceae bacterium
GGAACTTGTCTTTGTAGGCGTCGATAATCTTGCCGAGGGAAATACTGATGAAAAGGTCACTCCGGCCGACCGCATTCAGCCGCGCCTCTGTGATGTCAGCCGCGACGCTCTTCTTGGATTCGAGCACCTTCGCAATGCAGTCCTGACTGGACGCGAGAATGACGTACTTCTCCTTCGCGGCGGCATAAGCGGGATTGCCCATGATCGCGACCTTGGAGATTCCCTGCTTCAACTCCGGAGCATCGTCGGCTTCCTTTTCCGGCGCCTTGCCCTCAGCCTCTGGCATCGGCGCTGCCGGCAACGTCAGCTTCTCCAGGAATGCCTTGGAATCTTTCACCGGCACGAGTAGCACACCGGCCTCCCCAGGGTTGCTCATGCTGCCGAATTTATTGACATCCATGATGACCATGCACAGCGGTAGGGTCGTGTCAATGGTGTCGCCAAGGTTCAACATCATCAACGCCATGGGTGTGACCGGCGTCGGATAATCCAACCCGAACAACTCCTTGATCTCGACCGCCTTCTGATCGATGTTGTCGAGTGACTTGATATAGATGAAACCCCAAGCCTCTTCAGGCACGAACTTGAGAACATCCTTGGGGGGCGTCGCCATCAGGGACGGCGTCATCGTAAGGCCGACGACAATGGCGATCAGCGTCGCGAATCCGGTAAGTCTTCGGTGAAAAAACATTGTGATTGGCTCCTTAACTCTGGTTTCTTGCGTGTTGTGCGCGATTCCCGGATCGTAGTTCGATACCCGGGGGGTTCTGGATATAAGGGCGGGAGGCCGGTTCCGTCAAGCACGCCCGCAGGAAGGGACTCTGATACATGAAACGCGATGGCCGGCTCGATTGCCAGTAAGAACCTTCCTCAAAAGGAACATGTACCTACAGCGGTCGCCCCGGTCGCGAATCGGCCCAAAAGTCCTCGGGGTTCCCAGGAAACCCGACCGAAGGTGCGATTCAATGCAGGACTCCTCGCAACTCTGGGACGATTTGCCTGATCAATTCTGAAGCACTCGCCGCATCATCACCCGTGATGGCCAGGTGGCCTTTGATGGTGGTCGGGGTAAGTTCACAGGCCCAACCCAGCATCGGCCTGGACGATGAGGCGGTGCCCACCGAACCCGCCGACACGGATTCACGATGTCTCTCGTTCGATCCCTCGGTCATTTGTAATTTCAGCTCAGCAATCAGATACGGCACTGAAGCGATGCAATGCCCCAAATCCACAATGATCAACAAGTGCGGGTCGGGCGGCAACCTCTTGCGCATTCGCTGAACGAACGGATCATCCCCGATCGTGGCCACGTCCGCCCCTGGTGGCACGAAGTCGAAAATGGAACCCGTTTCAGGCGAGGCCAGGATGTGAACCACATGGTGCTGACTTAAAACGGTCTGCTGAAGCCTGGCATCCATGCCATAGAATGTGGCCATCTGCAAACGTGTGGCTTCACTCATCTGATTGGAATCCAACGGCGTTTCGTAATAGCGCCTGCCGTCCCGCTCGATTCGGACCGTCTTACCCCAGAAGGATCCATTCATGAAATCCAACGATGCGTTCGCGGCATTCTCTTGGATAAAACGCAGCTGTTCGCTGGCCTCTTCGGCATCCTCCGTCACGTAGCCCCCCATCGCTTCAAGAGGCAAAAAACGCTGTCGGTGTGAGCTCAACATGAAGTACGATCCCTGCATCTGGTCGTGAAGCGCCTCGATCCGTTGTACGACCTGACGCCGCTTGTTCGACGAGATGCGGCCGGATTCCTCCGCCCGCGTTAAGAGGAATTTGCTCAAGCGAAAAGCGAGCGAGGCCTTGCCGTCGTTCTGCCAATCGAACGCGCCGATTACGAAGAAAGGTCGCCGGGGCAAAACATCCCAGGGAACGACCCCATTGCGCCTGACCCGGCCCAGGTAATCAGCCACGGCACCATCGCGATTAAAGGCGTGGTAATGTGTGATGTGGAAGGCGTCACCATCATAGACAAACCCGAGGCTCAAAGAGTCCATCTCAGCCAGGACCGTTCGCAGGCCGGTGCCGATCCAATCAAACGTCAACTTGCTGGATTCAGCGATCGCCTGCTCATGCCTCGCCGCCGCTTGGTACTTCATCACATTGATCGCCAACAAAGCAACGACGTTCATCTTGTCGCGCCACCGCGCCATCGGCAGGTGGAGAAAGATATCGTTCCGCGCGAACATCTCTCGCTGCTCGTTGTCCAGCGATGCAGCCAATGAGGCAGACCGTCTCACCCGCTGTACGGCTCGCATCGACCTTCGCTTGCCACCGACGAAGACTCTACCGTCTCGCATCATCAGGTAGTACTTGCTGCCGGCTCGGTCGACGCGTCGGATGTGGCCGTCTCGATTGCCGACAAGCTCGGCATAATGAGCGGGATCCCGGGGTATGAAAGTCAAAAGGGTGGATGTGTCGCTGAAGTCCGTTGTCCCAAGGAATCCAAAGTCCGCTTGGAGAAGCACGAACGCGACAGGCTTTGACGTATCCCAGTCGCCAGGCACACAATCGACGGCCTCTTCCATGGAGGCCATGCTGAATCCGGAGAAGCCCGCGCGATGTTGTTCGAGGAACTTGCCGAGGTTCTCGCAGCTCGTATCGAGATGATGAAAAGAGAGGACGCCGGCAACGTCCGCCGGAATCATCGACAGTAGATCGGATGCGAGCAGCCGCCCACCCCGTCCCGCCACACAAATGGCGAGCCAGGCACAGCACAGCCAAGACAATCTGCGAACCATTCTTTGATAGCAAACCTGCATTGCGATTTCCGTATTGCACCGTGGGACGGGAACCAGCCTACACGGTGCGTCGGCATCAAACGCGTTTTGGATCTTCAATAAAGGAAAGCGAACACACCCGCCAGAATTGCTTCCCGCATTGCTAGAAACGGACGACACTCCCCCTGCCTCACGGCAGATCTCCACCAGTCCACTTCCTCCTCCTCCCGGACGATCCCAGCCCTTGTCGCCGAGGGCCGAGAATAAGAGGCACATAGTCTAACCGATTCCGCCGCCGTAATGCAGGGGCAAAACCAGATGGCACGAGATGTTGGGGTTCGCCCCTTCCCTGAGGATCACCTCTTTCCGAAGGATCGCTCCTTTCCGGATGGGGATTCGCCTTTTGGGCCAAGGCGAATGGCGTGTTCATTCCTCTCGCCCGGATCGTCATGGAAGAGGCTGAGTCGTTATCCTCAAGCATTATAGGTTTGAAATAGCACTGCCGCAGGAATGATCAGGGCCGCGCGCGTCACCAAGCGGTCAGCGTTCGTTTTGGTAGGGAGCGAGCAAACTGGTGATCCCCGTCGGCCACGGGGGGCGATTCAGCCGAGGACCATGCACACCCAATTCAAAAAGGCTCCAGGCAAAGAAAGTCGGGAAGTTCGGGCGGCGGCCAATGGCGCGTATAGGTTATGCCGGATGAGGGGGAAGGATGGCTGTGGTGGGGCTGCGATGCGGCTGTTTCACCTGAGGCGGGTTCAGGGGGCCGAGATATTCCAGGGCTCGCCACGGAGGAGGGTGATCAACTCTGCCAAAGTCTCCTCGACGACAGGGCGCTTCTGCGGCATTGCCACCTTGGAGGCGATCTCGTCGCCCAACTTTCGGTCCGGGGCTTTCTTATTCTCGACGCGAATCATGTCGCGGACCGCGTCGTCGCCCTTCTTGATCAGTCTCGCCAAGGTCGGCAGATAATCTTCGTTGGTATCCTCGGCAAAGTAGCGTTCAACACTGTGGGAAAGCAGGAAGGCCATGTTCTGAGCAAGATCGCTTTGGGATCGCTCTGAGGCTGAGGCGTAGCAGGCCGCGACTGCGTCGAAACCGGGCTCGTCGACAATCTCGTTGCGTCCTCCACGTGCCAAACGAGCAATGCGGCTCTCGAAGATGTCGTTAAGGGCTTTTGCCGAAGCTGTCGCCTCGGCGAAATCAGGAATCGCCGCGCTGAAATTGATCGCAAGGTAGATCTGGTTCAGGACAACCTCGTTTTGCTCTGCAGCCCCGGCACGCCCCAGCGACTGAAGCGCCTCGCGACATTTCCGAGACTCTCCCTTGAGCCGCGGGTGCAACAACTGAAGACCACGGGCAGCTCGGAATCTCACGGCCGCGTGTTTTGAACCCAGGCCCTGCGTCAATGCCGCGCTCGCATTGGCATTGTCTAAATCAATAAGGATCTTCACGGCATCCAGCGCGGTCGCCAGATCACCGCTGCCGGCCAACGGCCCTATTTCTTCTCCACACGCTCCAACATAGGCATCGAGCCCTGCCTTCGTGGCGTTTGGGGTGCGGGCGGTTTTGATAATCTTATCTCGTTCGCGGGCCCGACTTTTCGCGCTTCCCGCCGCCTTGACGAAGGCCTTGACTCGTTCGGGAACCTCGGCCGCAATGAGCGCCTGGTCCTCACGCGAAAGCTTGTCCTTCGTAATGATGGAAGCCAGCCTGTCTTGTGCCCAGACAGGCGATGCAAGCACGGCCATCGCCAATAACGCGACCACCCTGAAAAGCCATTGTTGCCGCATATTCGTAACCAAGCCCCCCGGAAACTGAGGCTCGATCGGCAGGGCCGAACGAGCCGCGCCACAAGCCGGTGAGGGGCGATACCGGTGTGGTAGAACGCCCCCTGAAAGACCATTTCCCTCGTTTAACCGTAGCGGGGCATACAAGAAAGTGTCAAGGGCAAAACCGGTTTGGACTCCCCCAAAGCCGCAGTCCGGCAAAGTCGGGTTCACGATAGCCGCGACCGATCGGCTCTTGCCGGTATTATCGCACCGAATGACGATCCCGCCGAACTCGCCGCGTCACTTCAGGTTTGACCGTCTCTTCGGCGTCTCGCGCCGAGTGGGTGGGGCCTTCGCGGGATCGTGACGGCCTTCACCGTGATCCGTTCGCCGCAACTTCCGGCAATCGTCCGGTTTGGTTTTTCGGCAATCATCCCGCTTGTTCATCCGGACGATGCCGGGGTGTTGCGGCTTCGATGGCTCAACCGTGTCCGGTTGTTTCGGAAACTCGCCGCGTTCGTCCCACAGGTAGTAAATGGGGGGCTCTCCGATGAGTTGTCGAAATGCGCGAGCCAAGGAGTCTGGTGGGCGTCCTTCGACCCGCAACTTCGCCGTCCCCTGCGTCCGATCCACCCAACTCTTGATCGTCTCCTCGATCAATTTCCGAAGACGTGGAAAGCGGGCAATCTTCTGGGGAAACTCAGGCGAGAATGGATCGATCTCCCACTTGCGAAGCCGGGTGAGCAATTCCATCCTGCCGCGCGGTAACGCACACCGTCCGACCCGATGCATTCCAGCACGCTCAAAGACGGGATTGACCGCCCCCATTGCCGCGAGACACTCGACGAAACGAACGCCCACCTTCGGCAGCGTGTTCTCGACAAACCAGTGGCCCAGCCCGCAGCCGCGAACGTCCGGGTGCATCACCAGGCGACGAAGAATTCGCAACTCACGGTTGAGTCGCCGCACGTTCCGCGTGAAGCGACCGGCCGTGGAACGGTTCCGCAACGCCAGTTCCATCGGGGCGTGGGCAAAAACCAGAATCCCCAGCGGCTCGCCACGAGGCGACTCTTTCAAAATAAACACTTTGTCCACGAAACCCAATCCGTCCCGGTGGCGGTAATGCATCGGCCCGAAGATGCGGTAGTCGCGGACGGAGCCTGGGACGATGGTCGCGCGACGTCGCAAGGATATTGCTTTTTCGCGCGAGCGGCTGCGAACGACTTGTTGGTTGGCGGTGTCGAGCCGGACAACCTGATCGGGTTGAAGGTCGGCAATCACATCATCGTGTGTGCCGGCAACAACGAGCATCAGGTGATACCGGCTCACGAGTTTGCGTATGTTGTACGCCACGGCCTTCGCCATCCGCCGGTGGAGGATGGCTGAAAACTCGTCACAAAAAATCGGGACCGGCTGCCTTCCGTCGAGCGACCTCCCGACTGCCCGCGCGAGAGAAGCGCGAAACTGTTCGCCGTCTGATAGATCGCGAAACTCTCGCACCCACAGCCGTGGCTCGCCCAGTCCGCAGGCCGTCAGGATATCCAGCGCGGTCGCCAGCGTCTTTCTTGGAGCAACTGAATCCACAATCGCTCGGCCTATTGGAAATCGTCCGCGTCCCACCCAAATGACTTGGCCCGCCTGCTCGGCGGCGGCCTGAAGCAATGAAGTCTTGCCGCTTCCCGAGGGGCCTGTCAGCATGACGATAGTGCCTGGCCGAAGCTCAATAGAAAGGTTCTCACCGATGACAAAGGGCTCTTCCCGCGGCGGGATGCCGAAGTTCCAACAAACTTCGCGTTTCCGCGGAGTCATCGGCACGAAGGCCGGTTCGCGAATGACCCGGAGATTGATTGTACTGGCCGGTTTGGGTCGACAGGACATTGGCCGCCTCCTTTTACCTAACAAAAACCGAACTTTTAGAATATACCTCCAGCCGAATGCGCAGTCAATACAAAATCATTATTATTGGTAAAAAAAGGACGGGATTGGAGGGTATGCCGCTTAAAGCTCTCTACTGACTAGGCATACGGCGATGCCTTGTATTGAAAAAGAATTGGTTTTATCAATAATCATGGGTGGAGAATTGGGGTCGTCCCCGCGCAAAACGACCAACCTGTGTTCTTGCTGGGCCTCGACACTCACCCGTTTGAGGGTCGGCTGATCGTCCACCAGGCACGCGCAGATCCGGCCCTGCACGAACTCGGGGTCTACGCCGGGACGGTACTCCACGAGGATGATGTCGTTCCGTTTTAGAGTGGGCTCCATCGAGTCAAACTCACACCGGAGGCAATAGCGATCCGGATGCCACAGGTGGCGAAGCACCGGAAACATCTCGAGTTGTTCCTGAGAGGCGGCTGGTGGGCCGTTGGGGATCGTCCCGAACAGCGGGAGTTCCCGGGTTTCCAGGGCTTGTGGGGCGTCGTGGCCTTCGCCCGGACCGACCAGGACCGCCTCTGGAACACCGAGTGCGACCGCAATCGCACGAATCGTGCTGGGGCGGGGGACATGGTCGCCGCGTTCGATGGATGACAGGTGCCCCTGGTTGACGTTGGCCTCGCTGGCAAGTTGCACCTGGGTGAGGCCCTGGCGCCGACGGATGCTGCGGATTCGATCTCCCAACGATTCGGCGGAGTCGATGTCAGGCCGGATTCGCCGATGGCTTGCCATGCCACCATCTTATCGCGAGACATCGCCATTCGCGAGGGGGCTTACCCGGAGAACAGGTACCTGTTTCGTTTCGTAGAGGGGTGCCACTGGCAGCTTGCTGCCAGTGCGAACTGGGCTGCGGATACGCCTAAGACGCTGGCAGGCAAGCTGCCGGTTGCACCCACGGATCACAGTGAACCACTTCCACCCGAGGCAATCATTTGCTGACACGAGCGGCTCCGCACCCTTGCGCTGTTGTAAGACCTCTTGAGCCGCGATAGTTTTTCCCCATGCCCGAATCATCCGAACATGTCTCGACTGGGTTGCCCAAGGGTGGCGTGGGGGTATGGCTCGTCGTGTCGGCTGTTCTCGCCCTTGCGGCGTTGCTGGCTCGCGACGCGGGAGGGGCTTCTCTGCTGCCAACTCGGTTGGTTGTCTCGCTTCAATTGCTCGCCGTTCTGGCTTGGTGTTTCCGGGTGGCCCGACGGCCGAGTCGGCACGGGGCGACAGTCGATCTCCGCTTGACGCTTATCCTGTTACCTGTAGCTGTTCTTCTTGCGGTCGGCATGCGAGACTGGGCCGTCTTCTTCGCGGCTACAACCACCTTCATCACGGGGATGCTACTGCTCGAAGTCGCGGCGGGCGTCTATCAAAAGGTGTCCCGGCTCATTGTGGAGCCGACCCGGCTGGTTCGATCCCTTGTCGGCCCCTGGTTCGGCCTGATGTTTGTGGCGACCATCCTGTTGGCAATACCCGTGGCAACAAACTCCGCCGTTCCTGACTTCCGTCACAACTTCTGGCTACACGTGCTGAACAGCGCTTACGCGGCCGTGAGCGCGGCGTGCCTGGTCGGAACATCGGCGTACAGTGTCGGCGAGGAATATTCACTCTTTGGCCAGGCGGTCCTTCTTGTGACAACGCAATTGGCGGGCATGGGGCTGGCTGCCGTGGGTCTTGCCGTGGTCCGGCCGTTTCTCGTTCACGCGATCCGGTTACGCACGGTCCTGCTCGCGGCGATCTCCTTGCAGATGCTGGCGATCCTGGCGATGTGGGGATCGTGGCACGTCGCGGATGCGACCGCGGCTTCCGACCGATTCTGGTGGGGTGCCGTTCATGCTTCTAGCGCGTTATGGAACAGCGGGCTCACCCTGCGAGGAACCGGGCTGGCAACCTACTTCTCCAGCGGCGCGATCTTCATGACCATCACCACGCTGGCCATCATCGGCTCGCTTGGATTGCCGATCATCCTGGATTTGCTCGCCGGCATTCGCAAAGTGATGTGCCGCAGAAAGGCCGACCCAAACACAAGTTCAACAGCCGATGTCCACCGCGCGGTGTGGAAGACGTTGCCGCAGTGGGAAGCCGGCGCCGCGTTCGTTCTTCTGATTGGGATGGCCACGCTGTTGTTTTTCCTG
Source organism: uncultured Planctomycetaceae bacterium (assembly GCA_964611695.1). Lineage (GTDB taxonomy): Bacteria > Planctomycetota > Phycisphaerae > UBA1845 > UTPLA1 > CAZTAR01. The sequence continues at coordinate 8,560 of CAZTAR010000091.1, forward strand.
GAGACGCCTTGGCGGCCTGAGATTGTGTGGCAACTTCCGGATGAATGGGTACCGGCAAGGCCCTTCGACCTGGGGCCCGAACACGTCTCCCTCCGTGACGACATGAGCCATAGCGCGAGGTGGACGGCCTGCGTACTCGTTTCGGCCACGGTTCGATCGGCCGGGATGCAAAGCGTGCCGCTCTCACAGGGTGCGGTTTCCTGGCCGACCTATGGCCTGATCTTGGCAAACATGCTTGTCGGCGGGTCCGCCGGCGGCGGCGCGGGGGGGCTCCACACATCGTGTTTCCTCCTATTGGGGCTGTGTCTTGTGATCCGGAAGAGAACCTGGATGATGACGCCGGGAGGGGCGGCGGTGCGAAGCGCGCTAATTCGAGGTATGTTTCTCCTGATAACAGCTGGACTTACACTCAACGCCGCCGGGTTTTTCGCGCTGGCCGCGACGACGGATGGCTCGACCTACGATCTCGTCTTCGACAGTATGGCCGCCTGTAACAGCGTGGGCCTCTCGTCAGGGCTGTCGCTTCATTTGACGGCGACCGGCAGACTCGTCATCATCGGACTCATGCTTGCCGGGCGAATCGTGCCTGCTTTGTGTTGGGCTCGACTCGCCCGGAATGTCGCCGGGGGGCAACGTGGGACCGACAACATCACGGACGAGGAGTGATGCACACTGACCGAAGGACAACTTTGCGGGTATCGGCAGGACAAACCGGTACGCCGCCACACGCGAACTTGAAGGTAGCGTCGGCCCCCCGTGGCCGACGTAGAATGTGGAACGGTTCCTTTTCGCCCACGGGGGGGCGACGCTTCCAAAACAGCTTCAAGTGGGGAAACACGCCTTTACTGCAACGAGTTGTGCCAACCTTGCTCGTTCTCGCCGGTGCCGGCCTCATCCTGAACGGGTTCGGATGCGCCAGCCCCGAGGGCATTTCACCCCGAGAACGGTCGCGACTCTCCGTTATCCGTGACGAACGGCCCGGCACCGTTCGCATCGATGGCATCGGACTCATTCGAGGCTTCGCCCGGGGCAGAGACAACACCTTCATGCACTGCCTGGAACTGGTTCTGGATGCCGCCGGCAGGAAGATCGAATACGACGAGCTGATGGGCATCAGCGGCATGGCGTTCCGGCTTCAGTTCCGAGTGGACCGATGGGACGTCGGGAACCCCGATCCGCTGGTGGGCGAGGATTGCCTGCCGGCCCTCTTCAGCGGAATCGGCTGGAAATACGAAGTCTGGATCGTGCGGCGCGACGAGTTTTCCGAGGCGGACGCATTGCGGCGGGCCATCGAACGGAGTATCAGCAACGACCGACTTCCCGTGCTCGCCGCCAACATCATGCCGCCGGAAGATTGGGGCATCATCACGGGCTATCGTCGTGACAAGACCTGGCTTTGTCGCGCGTACAACCCCGGCGCGACTCGACGGGATTGCCCCGCCAAGGGTTGGCCGACCGCCGTCGTGATCCTCAACCAGAAATTGAATCGCCCAAGTTTGAAGCTTGTTCACAAGGCCTCGATCCGCCGCGCGATTGACCTGTTCGACAAACGAAGCACGCGATCGCATGCCCTTGGCCCGAAGGCGTTCGACGAATGGTGCCAAAGCCTGCGCGGCGCTCGCAACGCCAAGTACGTTCATGCGAACTTCTGGACCTACATCAACCTGATCGACTCGCGCGCCGCTGCCGTTCGATATTTGCGTTCGATTGCAAAGGAGTTCGGCTCGCGCGCCACACACATCAACGCCGCCGCGGACGAATACGACAAGGAAGTCCGCCTCCTGCTCGACGGCTTGACCGATGTGGCCACCGTCCAGCAATACCCCGCGTCGCTACCCCCGGCAAGCATGCGCGACCGGCAGATCGGCACGCTCCGACGCGCCAAAGCGCTAGAGCAAAAAGCCATCATTTCGTTGCGCAAGGCGATTTGACAAAACCCGTGTCCCCTCCGAAGGAGGGGAAAACGATCAGAGCCGCGACCGTGAGGGAGCGGTCATCTCACGCCGAGTGGGCCCTCTGTATTGTGCATCCACCGCTCCATCATCGCGGCCCTGATCAGTTGCTCCCGTTGTCGCGTGCAAGGCCTACCACTCAGAACAGCGCCGGGTGCCATGCTTTCACGCGACGAAGTCACGGGCAAGCATGTTGAATACCGAACAAACACGCCTACCCGTCCCGCTTCGCGGACCGTGAAGGCATGGAACCTGCAACTGACGGATACAACAGAGATGTAGGTCAATGTGGGCGTGGTTTGAAAAACGCGATCTTTCTCTCCGGGTAGTCTATGATCCATTTATCAAAAGAGCCCAGCACATCATTCCCAATGACCAGGTCAATGTCAATTCCCAGTTTGCTCGATAGATGTTCGTCGACAAAATCCATGCTCAAAATGCTGTCAAACTCAACCTGTGCATTCGCCAACTCTAGTTCGACATCGGGGATGAGGACCGCTTCGCGTTCTTCTTTTTCACCGAAGGCATGGAATTCGATTACTTCCCGTCGCGGTTCCTCCTCAGTATTGTGTTCGGTGGCAAATCTACGCGAGCCGATCGTTGCCATTGAACCCGTGTCTAGCACACACGCCCCCCGGCCGTGGCCATTGATCTCAATTGAAACAATTATCTTCTTGGAAACTCTCCAAAAATCTAGCACGCGAACCCTCCAGGGCCAACCGAATCTCGTCGAACTCGGGGTAACGCTAAACGTCTTCTTCCTGTTGTCAACAGTGATGCGGTGTGTGCGAAAGATGTCAGTGCCAATCGTGCCGACGACGGAAGAATCATCGCCATCTTCCGTAATATCGAGCGGGACATCCTTCAAGACTATTTCGCCGATTCGCACCGTCTCGACCATCCCCGTATGAACAACTTTCTTGCCAAGGACGGTAATGTGTGAATCCCTCTTCGTGTCGATGTCACCAAGTTGCGCTGCGATGGAGCGGCGAAGGGTAATATTTCGATCTCCGCCGCTGTCCAAAGTCAGTAGAAACGGCCCCTTCTCATCGATGCAAACCGGAACGGCGATGGTGCCCCCTACGTCCGAACAATGCACCTCAGACTGCCCGCATGACGTTATGGTACACCCCGAACCGTGGTCGTTTGATGAGACCGAAAAATCAAAGCAAGCAGCAAGGCCATCAAGAAGACTCTTCGCGTCAGGCCTGTCATCAACACGTTCGGCTAACCGCATATAAGCAGCCCGCGCGGGTTCCTTCCTCGCCAGTGCTGCGTTCATGAAAAAGGATTCAATAAGAGTGATGCCATCATCATCCTTCAAGTCTGCCTTTTTCAAAACCGATTCGACTTGCTTCAATTTTCCGCCTCGACGATAGGCTTGCGCAACACGCCCGATGACCATTGGATCGTCCGGGAATCTGTCAAAAGCCCGCTCCGCCACACTCAGCGCTTCTCGCGACATATCAAGTTCATGTTGGGCTTCCAGCAGCCCAACCCAATTTAGTGGATCATCCGGATGTTCGCGAATCTGCGCTTGATAACGAACCTCTTTCTCAACCCAACCCACTTCACCACACCCGACAACGCCGACCAACAGCGGAAGAAGAACGCATGTGTTTTTTAATGTTGACGCGTTCCTTTTCATGATCGGTTCTCCTGTGCTTAAGCATGGAAGAAAAAGACAATATATGGTCCGGAGGGAGCAACCCTCTCGCCCCCTCCGGACATTGCACACATACTCAACTTGTCTTGTCTGCATCGTCCAAAGAGTTCGTGGACTCTGCGGGCTGTAGTTGTGCAGAAGTCAAGTCGGCTAAAACGAAGGGCTCGCCACATTCCGGACAGCGCGGTTCGATCTGCCCCCGCAAGTCGTAGGCACATTGTATACAAATGGGCACCCCGATCTTCACAAGTTCCTGTCGCAGCCTCCTCCGGAGTCGGTTTCTAATCAACAAGAAACACACCAGTGGAACCAATAGCCACAGGAGCATGATAGCTGCAAAAGACCAATCACGGGTGTCGGATCGGGGATCCACAAGCATAAACAACAGTGGACCACCCATCACGAGGACGAGGATCAGCGGACCCGAAACTGAACGGAACATCGCCCGGCTATACCCCTGCCAGGCCAATCTCCTTGTCCCCAACAGGTCAAGCTCTGGAAACAGACGAGACCACAGCCAGAACAATCTCGGTCTTGTCATTGTGAACCTGTAACAGGCAACTCGTTGAAGGCGATCCGTTTGTGGGGGTAATCAAAGACCACCCTGAAATCCAGAAAAAAACCAAAGCCGAAGCTGCCCAGCGTGGATAACTCGGAAACACTCCAAGTCTTACGATAGTCAAAAGTCACCGGGAAATCATCCGTAAAGCGATGCCCGGCTAGGCACTGTCTGACAACCTCTCATTTTTGCCGATATTGATTGCATAGGTCAA
>CAZTAR010000092.1:0-12801 GCA_964611695.1 uncultured Planctomycetaceae bacterium
GTTCCAAGTTGCACAGCGCGGCCTCCGGCCGCAGTTTGATGAAACTAACACACGGATACAGAGTGCCATGCCTTCGCGTCCCCCGCAAGCGGGGCGGGAAGGCATGTTGCTTCCTTTTTCCAACATGCTTACCCGCGACTACGTCGCGTGAAAGCATGGCACCCACCAATCAGAGCCGCGCGCGTTAGCAAGCGGTCCGCGCACGCCGTGAAGGTCCCTCGCTTCGGACAATGACCGACTCCCTTACGGTCGCGACTCTGATCCGGTCAGCTCTCCGTTATTCAACTCGTACCGTCGTTCGTACTGTTCGGCGAGATCGCCGCTATGCGTCACAATGACCAGCATCATCTTTTCTTCAAGATGCAATTCACGTATCAGCGACGCGACCTTTCCAGCCGTTGTTCGGTCGAGGTTGCCTGTCGGCTCGTCCGCCAGCACCAAAACGGGTCTATTGACAAGTGCTCGGGCGACGGCGGCGCGTTGGCGTTCTCCACCGGACAATTCCGCCGGTCGATGGTCGAGCCGATCCGACAGCCCGACTCGATCTAGCAACCGCTTGGCACGGGCGTCACAATCATCCGTTGGTTCATCCGACTTCCAGGCCAGTGTTGGCATCAACACATTTTCCAGCACCGAGCAATGTGGCAGCAGGTGATGGTCTTGAAAGATGAACCCGATCCGCCGATTGCGAAACGCGGCCAACTCCGGTTCGGCCAGGCGGAACGGATCGCGTCCGTCGATGGTGAGCGAGCCGGCGGTTGGCGGTTCGAGTGTGCCGAGGATGTTGAGAAGCGTGCTCTTTCCAGAACCGGACGGCCCCATGATGACGACCGCTTCGCCTTCATTCATCGTCAGCGAGACGCCTCGTAATATCGCAAGAGGGCCGCTCCGCGTGGGAAAGTGCTTCGTGATTGCATCAGCTTGCAGGGACATAGGCGTCTGCCAATAGTGCCGCGCTTGGTGGGGCTCGTCAACCTGGGAACAATGAGGCGATGCGTATGGACTCGCGCATCAAAAAATCACACATTCCATATGTCATGAACAGGTTGCACATTTCATATGGGTGGTGCGGGCATCTTGCCCGGGCGGCTACGGGCGGGACGCCCGTACGACCCTTCGGGGGATTCGCACACTTCACCTTCAACAAGGGCGTTTCCCAGAGTCCGCTCGCAATCCGAGTGCTCCCGAAGGACACGCCTCCGCACATTGTTTAGCCGCACGTGTCAACGCGGCTGCCAACGGCCCATCGAACGGAACGGCCACCTTGATGTCGAACCCGCGTCCGACAAAAGTGAAACCCAGCTCTTCGCCGTGCTGCTCCGCAATCTGCACGCAAAGCCCGCACAGGATGCACTTGCCCGGCTCGTAGACGATGTCCGCGTGATACTGCTTCTCTTCGCGCCGCCGGCGCTCCCCGCGATATCGGCCCGCGTTGGCTCCGTATGCCTCCGCGTATTTCCCAAGCTTGCAGTGGTCCAGCTTATCGCAATCGCAACGAAGACATCGTTGTGCCTCTGCGCGTGCCTCTTCGTCAGATAGGCCGCGTGATGACTCGCTCGGGGCTACCCGGGGCGTGTGGCCGGCCTCGGCCGCCATGACCAACAACTCCTCCGCGTCCGGGTGGCCCAGCTTCAAGTTCGGCAGCTTCGGCGGCTTCGTGATGCAGTCGCCCCGTAGAGACTGATCGATACACACGGCGGCGGCCTTTCCGTCAGCGGCAACCCGACCAGCGTGCGCTCGTGGCCGCACGGCATCTCCCGCGGCAAAGACGCCGGAAACTTCGGTCTCGTGCGTGGATTGTTTCACGGTGATCCGACTGCCGGATACCTGGAGTCCGAGGCACTCCGTCGCGTCACGTTCGAGTTTGCCCACAGCGATGAGCACGGCATCGAAGTCCCGCCGAAGTGCATCAATCGGAAGTCCACTTTCGACGGGCGAATCCAATTTGATCTCCGCGCCGAGCTTCTCAACGAGCGCGATCTCGCGGGCCAGCACGTCGCGCGGCACCTGCGCGAGGTCCAGGAGAATTCCACCCGCCCGCGATTTCGCCTCAAAGATCGTACACGCGTGGCCGCGAAGCCGTAAGAAGGTTGCCGCGGACAGACCCGCAGGACCGGCGCCCACGATCGCCACGCGTTTGCCACTGTCAGGTTCTCGCGTCGGTTCATACGGCGTAGGCGATGCCAGGTCGAAGTCGGCCACATACTGTTTGAGCAGCCCAATCGCCGCCGCCTCGTCAACCGCACACCGGCGGCAGGCCCCCTCGCACACTTCCGGTGACGCACGGGTCAAGGCAGCCGCCAGCGGAATGGCATTACGAACGATGGCTACGGCTTCGGCCACACGGCCCTCGGCAATGTGGCGAATCATGCGGGGAATGTTCGTATCGAATAGGCAGGCATATTGGCACGGTGCTCGACACTCCCCCGCGTGATCGCTGAGCAGCAGTTCAAGTGAGGTCCGCCTGGCCTGCCGCACTTCAGCGGTTTCGCTCTCGACGCGCATTCCGTCCTCGGCAATCGTCGCGCACGATGGCACGAACTTACCACTGCTGACAATCTTCATTAGGCAGACCATGCACGACGTATTCGGCCGGCAGCCCTCAAGCCAACACAGCGCGGGCACATCCAGCCCCAACTTTCGCGCCGCATCCAGCAGTGTGGCGCCTTGTGGAACGTCCACTTCCTGATTGTCGATTACGACTGTTGGCATGCTCAGACGACCTCGATGGCGTCCTCCGGACATTTTGCGCGGCACGCGTCGCACCGTGTACATTTCTCCATGTCGATACTGTGCTGCCTGTAGGGTGTCATGGGGATGGCCCCGACGGGACAGTGCTGCGAACAGAGTGTGCAACCACTGCACTGTTCGGTCACGCGATACCGAATCAATGCCTTACAGCTTCCGGCGGGGCAGCGACCCTCTAAATGGGCGTCGTACTCGTCTCGGAAGTATCGCAACGTTGTCAGGATCGGATTCGGCGCCGTTTTGCCCAGGCCGCAAAGACTGCTTTGCACGGTCGCGTGGGCCAGGGATTCGAGGGTGTCGAGATCGCCCTCCCGACCCTCGCCCGCGCAGAGACGCTCCAGAATCTCCAACATGCGACGTGTGCCAATCCGACAAGGCGTACACTTTCCGCACGACTGGCCCTGCGTGAATTCGAGGAAGTATCGGGCGATGTCCACCATGCAGTCCGTCTCGTCAAGCACGACAAGACCGCCGGACCCCATGATCGCACCGACGCCCGCCAGCGCTTCATAATCGACCGGCGTATCCGCGAGCCTGGCGGGAACGCAGCCGCCGGACGGACCGCCGATCTGGACGGCCTTGAATCGGCGATCCTCTTTGATGCCGCCGCCGATCTCCTCGACGATCCGCCGGATCGTCACGCCCATCGGAACTTCGATCAGCCCGCCGCGTTTAACTTTGCCCGCCAGCGCGAACACCTTGGTCCCCTTGCTGGTTTCCGTCCCCAACGAGGCGAAGGCCTGCGGACCATGGCGGATGATCCACGGGACGACGGCGTAGGTCTCGACGTTGTTCACCAGGGTGGGACAATCCCACAACCCCTGGTCCGCCGGGTAGGGCGGTCGCAATGTCGGCATTCCACGTTTGCCCTCGATCGATGCAATCAAGGCGGTTTCTTCCCCGCACACGAACGCGCCTGCGCCTTCCATCACTTGAAGTTGCAGACAATGGCCTGTGCCGAGGATGTCCTTTCCGAGGAGGCCGCGATGCTCGCATTCGCGAAGCGCCTCGCCGATGCGCTCGGCAGCCATCGGGTATTCTCGACGAATGTAAAAGAAGCCTTCACGAGCCCCGACGGCAATCGCGGCGATGATGACGCCCTCGATGATTCGGTAGGGATAGGACTCCATCAACATTCGGTCCATGAACGCCCCGGGGTCGCCCTCGTCGCCGTTGCAGATAATAAATTTACGATCGCCCTTTGCCTGGCGGACTTTGCCCCATTTCAGCGCGGTGGGGAAACCAGCGCCGCCTCGACCTCGCAGACCGCTTTCTTTGATCCGTGCGATTATCTCATCCGGCGACCATTCATTCAGACACTTCTTCATCGCCTCAAATCCGCCGTGCCGGATGTATTCATCAAGATCGGTCGGATCGATGATGCCGCAATGTTCGGTTGCGATGTGCTGCTGCGGGCCGAGGAACGCCGCGACCGGTGGGTCACGCAGTTCGATCGCGTGTTCTTGTAGGTTCCTGTGAGACTTTGAATCGAAGATGAAGCCGACCGTATTCGACAGGCGCCTGCCGGCGCGATGCATCAGACCTCTCGGCTTGAAATGGCGGCGGACGATCGCGGCCGCTTGATCCGATGTCGTGCAGGCGTATCGCGCACCCTCCTCGCCCGGGATTGCGATCTCGACGAGCGGCGTCTGGTGACACATGCCGATGCAGCCGACGCGTTTGACTGTCACATCCACGCCGCGCTCCGCCAATGCCCGGTGCAATGCGGCATGAACTTTGGCGCTGCCGTTGGCAATGCAGCAGGAGCCCAGGCCGATGCGGATTTCCGCTGTCGGCCCATCTTCATTGTGGGCGGAGTGAAGAGAGGGCGTCACCTTGACGGCATCATGTTTACCATTTGTGCCTTCCTCGCGGCACCGGCAGATTGCTTCGACGGCCGTGTCGGTGCGGAGGTGTCCGTGTGTCTCCTCGTCCACCTGCACCACCGGCGCGAGCGTGCAGCATCCGAGACAGGCGACCTGGTCGATTGTGAAATCACCCGTGGGGTCCGTGTCGTGGCCGGGCGCGATGTTGAGGAATCGTCGGAGTTCGTCTGTGATGCGGGGGGCGCCCGCCACGTGACACGCCGTGCCGTGACAAACCTTGACGAGGTGTTTGCCGATCGGCGTCCGGCGGAACTGCGTGTAGAACGATGCGACGCCGGCAAGTTGTGAGGCGGTAATCTGCGTCAATTCACACACGCGGCGTAACGCCGCCTCCGGCAGATAGCGATAATGAGCCTGGAGGCCGTGTAGGATCGGAATCGCGGCTTGCGGCTTCGTACCCTCTTGGCTGACCACTTCGTCCACAATGGACAAATCTACTTCATCTTCGGCGGGGGTCGGCACGGGATCGGCCTGTTGTTCGGCGGTTTCTCCCGACGTCATCAGGTCCACGGCGGTCGCCAGCTCCATCAGCGCCAATCGCCTCGGGATGAGTGAGTTCCCCCGCAATCCGATCAGCCACTTGGTGCTCACCAGAAACAATGATGCTGCGACCACCAGAAGCGGCGCGAGTGTCGCTTGCCTCTCATTGCGCGAAAGGGATTCCTGCGTGAGTAAATCGTATGCGTCATGCCACGCCGCTGCGTGAGCGGTATCGGTCTGGAGTTTCACGGCCAGGTCGTCTAACCGCTTCTCTTCAAGCGTCAGACGCCGGTCCGCAATGACCTCGTCGACGATCAGCCATGTGGCGGCGATCAAAACGGAGAGGCCCGTCAGAATCGCCAGCCCGGATGCGATGAGTGTTTGTCCTCTCCTGCTCACGAAGCCCCCTCGGTATCCTGACGTGTGGAAAGTGATGACGAGGAGGAAGATGTCTTCGCTGTTGATTCTGCTTGGCCTGTCGGGTCGGGTGGTTGGATCGTCCCCTCCAACACATGCTGACGCGGGCAATGCTTGAAGCATCGGGCACAGGACAGGCACGCCGACCGGACCGCACGGTATTCTTCGATTGCCCCGTAGGGGCACGCCTCTTCGCAAAGACCGCAGTCCAACTCTTTATCCGGCGTAATACTGACGCCACGCCACGATAAGCGGGAGAGCAACGAGAGCAACACGCCGTATGGACACAGGTAGCGACAGTACGGCCTTCCCACAAACATGCCGAGAACGAGAAGTCCACCGCCGATCAACAACATGTGCATCGGCCCGGCGAAACGAAAGAATCCGACGAACGGGTCGAACCGGCAGATAATAAAGTCGCGGGTATTCCCAGGATCTGTCGCCAGCGGCTGTGCGGCGTACCAGATTGCCAGGAGCAGATACACCCACTTGAATGAGCCGAGGATCCGGTCAAGGCGCCGGGGTACCTGTAACGGCTTCAGCAGGACCACGTCCTGAATCGCGCCGAGTGGACAAACGCCACCACAGAAGACGCGGCCGAAAAGGACCGATGCGATCAGCGGCAAAAAGAAGATCGCGATCACGAAATACGAAACGGTGTACCGTGAGTCCGTCAGGGCAACGGTCATGTTTTGAATCGCGCCAATCGGACAAACGCAGCCCTCGCGATAGAGGCCGAAGTACAGCAGGCATCCGACACTCACAACCGCCAGCCATGTGCGGCTTCGTCGATAGATGACGAGCCAAACGCAGATACCCAGCGCGGCGGTCAAGACACCGAGATCAGTCGCCTCTCGCCAGGATGCCCTCGGTGGATAGTGCTGGACCGTTGGCAGCACGTAATCCTCGCCGATGTCCTCGGGTTGTGGCGCGGCGTCGACCGGCCGTTCGTAGTCCAATTGCTGGGCTTGCGCCACCGGCAATCGGAAGGCGGACAATGTCAAGAATGCTGCAATGAGAAAGGGCGCTACGATCTCCCTCGTGCCATTCCTACAAAGCGGGTTTCGCGCAGCGCGTATCATCGGCTCCCCATGGCCGACGATCAGAGCCGCGCGCGTCGGCAAGCGGTCAGCGCTCGCCGGAAGGACCTTCTGAGATGAACGCCTGCCGACTCCCTTACGATCGCGGTTCCGATTATCACGTCGGCCACGGAGGGCCGACGCTACACTACAGCGACTCAACCTTTCGCCCCTTTTGTATGAACCGTCGAACGTTCGTAGGCGTTGTCCGGGCAGGCGATCGCGATCGAACACCGGTTGCAATCCACGCACAGGTTGTGTCGCACCTCAAGGCGGATCGAACTTAGACCGGCCGGCTCCTTACAGCCCATCACGCATTTGCCGCATCCGTTGCACAGCTTTTCGTCAATGATGTATTCATAATAGTTGTTCGCCGGGTCGTCCGGATCGACGTCGCCGATGGGCGTTCGTCGGATCGCGTCCCGGGGGCAGAGCTTTTGGCTGGGCAAACCTTCCGGGGTGATCGCGCTCTTGACGTCAAAGTACGCGGGGCAGATATAACACCTGCCGCATTGGGCGTAGTCGTTGACCGCGCGGACGGCTGAGAGCGGCAGGACACAAGTGACCGCACACCGATCACACACATCGACGCCCACCGCCCCGAGCCGGCTGTTGATGCACTTGGTGCAGTCAATCTGCCACGCGCCTTCCGCGCCGGAACCGCGCGCCAGGTAGAATGCCAAACCACCCAGCCCAAGTAGTGCGCTGCCGCGAGCCGCATGGCCCAGAATCTCTCGCCGTGTGTATTGGTCGCTCATTGCTTCACCGGCCTTCCAGTCCCGGAATCGCCCGGCCGTGTCGTGCCCTTCGGTAGTTGTGGTGCTTCCGGGGCGAAGACGCACACGTGCAGTCGGACCGTGTCAACGACATAGATGTCTCCATCGGTATCGACCGCGACGTCCATGTTCTTGCAGAGGGGATCGAAGTCCGTTTCACCCATCAGGGCCAACAGCTCGCCATGGGTATCATAGACCTTCACCCGCGGCCCCGCCTTTTCGGTTACCACGATTTGGCCGGAAGGCGTCATCGCAACGTTTGTCGGATTGCAGCAGCCCGAAAAGCCCGTGGGGTCCTGACCGCCAAACCTGCCGAAGTGGCCGAGCAACTTGTCGTCCAGGGTGTACCGCTCGATTCGGTGCTTGCCGGAATTGGTTGCGAGGATGATAGTCTGTTTGGCGTCGCGCTCGTCAACGGCGAAATCCAGATGTCCGTTGGGCACGAGGAAGCCCCGCATCCGGTTGTCTTTGCCGATGTTGTTGATGAACTTACCGGACGCGTCAAACCTGCGGATGCATCGGTCTTTCACATCGGCAATCAGGACGAACTCGCCGGCAAAGCCGATTGCGGTAACGGCGCCAAGTCTTGCCGAGTCCTGCCAGGTGTCCAACTCCTTGCCGGCAGAATCAAAGATTTGCACTTGGCCTGTTTGGCCGACAAAGACCCTGCCGTCCGCGGTCAGTCCGATGGAGAGGCCCGGTCGGACAGTGGGCCAACTCGAGAGTAGTTTCCCTTCCGGGGAGAAGACCTTGACGGCCGAATCGCCCACCGCGTGCAATCGGCATTGACCGTCGATCACAATCGATCGAAGCGCCGTCGTGAATTGGCCAGAGGCCGAACCTGTGCCGCCGATCGTCTTGATCTTGTGATAACGTGTTGTAGGGCTTCCGTTCATAACGATGCTGTAATTATATGACAACTGTGTGTCGCGGGGGAAAATCAGCCGCACATTACTGCTGGTGCGATGTTCTTATCTCGCACCAACGACATCGTGTAACGCTGTGCCGGCATCCTACTGGGATGCAATCGCTGGAGCCCTTGTCCCGATTTCAATGCAGACCATCTTCGTCATGTCTCGCAGGATCATCTTGCCGCTGGAAATCGCCATGGGAGCCCAAACGTCGTGTCCATGAAGAACCTGCGCCGAAGCGAGTTCACGGTACTCAGTCGTATTGGCTTCGAGAAGTCGGAGCATCCCGGTCTTGCCCTCAAGGATGTAGAAGAGACCGTCCGCGAGGATGAAACTACCCAGTCCAAACGATGCCTTACCTTGGCTTGTCCAAACCGCTTTCCCGTCAAGGTCCATGCAGGTGAACATGCCGCGTTTCTTCTTGCCGATGGCGAACATGTGATCTTGAAAGAGGATCGGGGTGTGAACCTCGGAGTTCCACCCTGTCTCGCCCCAATCGAAGAGCGTCTCCGTTGTGAAAGTGCTGCCGTTTTTGCGGATGCGCACCATGATGCTCCCCGCATCGTAGCCGGACGTCATGAACACCCGATCGTCGCTCACGGCGATCGGCGAAGGCGCTACCGCCACATTAAACTTCCGAGGGTGAAACCAGAGCAGTTCGCCCGTCTCCGCCGAGACCCCCATGGGGCCGAACAGCGTACACCACAAGTATTGCTTGACTCCGCACAGCGTTGCCGGCATGACCGACGCGTGCGACAACGGCCACTTCTCCGGATTGGGCGTTCGCCAGATTTCCTTGCCGGTTGCCTTGTCCAGCGCGACGATCAACGCATCGCCCCCGGGCGCGATGATGACTCGATCCTGTTCGATCAATGGGCACTGCCCGTTGTACCACGGCGGAATCTGGGCGTTGTATGCGCTGTCCTTGCCGGCCAGCTTCTTACGCCACAACTCTTTTCCCGTCGCGGAATCCAGGGCATGAAAAACACACTTGGGATCCAGAGAGAATACGTATTTGTCGTCGACCGCCGGCACGATCCGCGTGATGCCGTGATTGGGGCGTATCTTTCGCTTCTCCTCGAATCGCCACAGTTCCTTCCCGTCCGCGAAGGACAGACACCGGACGAGCCACTTCTTGCCCTTCTCGTCATAGTCATTGAAGTAGACTCGGTCCTTTAAGATGGCCGCGGCGGAATAACCCTGACAAGCCTCAACCGACCAAAGTACCTTGGGACCGCCCTCGGGCCATTCTCGCAACAAGCCTGTTTCCTTCGAGATGTTGTCCCGCTGGGCCCCACGGAATTGCGGCCAGTCTTCCGCAGTGGCGGATGCCGTGACCGCGATCACAATCCCCAATAATAATGAAAGAGAGTATCTCATTCGCAATCCCGCCGTTAAATCCTAATCCGCGAAGCACAACTCGTACGCTTCAATCATGCTTGAGTATACACTGAAACTCACGCAAGCCTACGGATTGATATCCGTTGGTTTCAAAGAAGCTTGGCTAGCCTCTGGGCAATCTCGCCTCAACGATCTTCGCTCGACACCTTACCGACGTCCAACGCCATAATGTGCTTTCGATCACGCACATACAAAGTTTTTCCGACCAACGCCGGCGCCGTCAGGGAGTACTTTTCCGAAATCGTGCATTGCGAAAGCACGGTCAACTTCTCGGGTGTGACGGTCGCGAGCGTGAGTCGCCCTTCCTGATCGAGGACAAACAGTTTGCCCTCTCCATATACGCAGGATGCATTCGGATAGCCGCGCCTGCCCCAGACCCGTTTGCCCGTCTTCATATTCACACACAATAAGAGTTGATCGGTCGCGCCGAAGATGAAATCGCCCAAACGCACGGGTGTCGGAATGCCAATCTTGACCTTCCTTTTGAGCCATTGTTCCTCTACCACCGTTTTCCCGTCCTTCTCAGTCAGCTTGACCGCCAGGCCGAGCGTGCCGCCATCATGCGAGGTGTAGAAAAGCAGGTTTCGCTTCTTGTTCCAGACGGGCGTCATCTCGCGCCCGACCACCGGGTGATGCCACAATAGGTCACCGTTGTTTGGATCGACTCCGATCAAACCCTTTCTCGTGGAGAACACGAGTTGGTCGCTGCCGGCGAATTGGATCAGGATGGGCGATGAGAAGCCGACCCTGAAATCCAGCCCTTTCCAAACCAAAGCGCCGGTTGCCTGGTTGAAGGCCGCCAACGTCTGACCTTCCATCTTTCCCAGTGTCTCGACCTTTGGAACGCGAAACTCGGGCGACTCTTCCGTGGGACGATCTTTGTCGATGGCGAGGATGATCATGTCCTTGTAGGCGATCGGGCTGCAGCAATAGCCACAGTGACGATCCAACGGGGCGTTGAACTCGCGGACGAGATCATGGCTCCAGAGAACCTCGCCGGTCTTCTTGTTGAGGCAGTGCAAAACCGAACGCGAGCCGACCGCAAAGAGGCGATCTCCCACAATCAACGGTGTGGAATTGGGCCCCTGCCCGCCCCACCTTTCGTCCGGCTTTTCGATGATCGCCGCCGGGTTCGCGTGCTGCCAGATCTGCTCGCCCGTCTTCGCATTCAACGCGACAGTGAATTCTTCCGGCGTGGTCATCGTCTTGCGGTACATCGTGTACAACACGCCCTCGTCGACCACGATTCCCGAATAGCCGACACCCAATTCCTTGTGCCACAACCGTTTCGGCCCGTCCTTCGGCCACTCGTCCGCGAGCCCATCGGCCTTCACTTTGAAGTCGCGATTCGGTCCACCCCACTGCGTCCATTGGCCGAAAGCGGGATCACCTAGGAAGAACACGATTGATGCAACGATGCAGGCCGCATATCCCGATTTCGAAAGCTGCGGCGGATGCGCGGCGTCCTGAACGTCCGTCCTCATGGTTCCGTCTCCAGTTTGCCCGGCAGGGTAGGCGCGCGGACACCGCGCGTCGAACCGCGGTAGGTACTACCCGCATGAACGGACGGGTGTGGCCGATCTCACGTCTCATGATGCATTGAAGTGATAAGACAGATGCGGGTAGGCAAATACAAAATGACAAAAGCCCATGGATCGCAATCCATGGGCCCCTCTCCCTCTGTTCCCTCAGCTCTCCGGTCCCTCGGCTCGCAGGTCCCTCTGGCTGCTCCCAAAGGCCGCGCAATGCCACCATTCAGAAGTGAGACTCCCAGGACCCTCGCCGCCTCTTTAGTCTTTCGTCGTCGTACAGGAGTGCCAGTGTCTGACCAGGACAAGGATGCACCAAAGCCCACCGACGGCGTAACCGCCAACCGCAAACCAATAGTGGTTGGGCCAAAGGGCTGCCACGCTCTCGACCGCGGTGCCGGCGGCCACGGCATAGAAGAGCAGGAACACGAGCATGAACGAAGCGAAGAAGTAGCGATCCACGTCTCGAAGGGTGTTCGTTTGGGCCAGCCAAGTTTCCCACGTGGTCATACCTTCGATGTGAGGCTCGACATGTTCCTTCAGATACCGGCCGGCTCGGATCACGCCATTCTGCTCGGTGATGAAGGCCAGCATCAACACCAGAATCACGAAGGGCATCGAGGCCGAGGCGAAGGTGCTGCCGAACGCGCTCGCGGCGAAACCCGCCGATGGAATGAACAACGCGCCGAGCACCAGGATCAAAAACGTCCGCGACTTGCCCGCGCGAATCTCTTCACGGAGCGTCAGGTATTGCTGTTTCATGAATTCTTCTTCCGACATCGATGTGGCCTCCACACGACTAGTCTACGGCCAATGGCCGGGAAAAACGATTTACCAACAGCGAACCAGCACTCCAGCATAGCATGACTGCCCGAGAAGATCGAGCCCTATCAGGACAGAAAACCGGACCGAAGGCCTGGGAGCGACTCGGCACGGGATTGCAGCGCTGCAAAATAGGGTGGCGTCGGCCCCCCGTGGCCGACGTGGCGTACCGAAGGGTCTCTCCGCGCAGACGCCAGCCACAGGGGGCCGCCCCGACACTCGGCGCCGTAGCCCGCCGGTTCTGTCATACCCCCCATATGCGCCTCGCCCCTCCCCCATCAGGTCATATCAGGCTGGCACATTCGGCGTGGGCAGGTCCGTCATATCTCGCGCGAGTTTCAACGGGCCTACCGCATCTTCAACTGCCTCCAGGATGCTGCAATCCTCGACCATCAAACGAATTGCCTCAATGTCCGGATACAACACACGGTCATTCTTCAGGGCCGGCACCTTCGATCGGATCAGGTCGTAGGCGACGCCTGTGCCCTTGCCCGGTCGGCGGCCTTCCTGGAACTCATATGCCTGTGCCGCGGACATCATCTCGATCGCCAGCACGGTCCGCACATTCCGGAGGATCTCGTGGCACTTGCGGACCGCGATCGGCCCCATGCTCACGTGGTCTTCCTGGTCGGCGGAGACGCTGATCGAATCGACCGAGGCCGGGTGCGAGAGCACTTTGTTCTCCGACACCAGCGCGGCCGCCGTGTACTGCGCGACCATCAGTCCGGAGTTCAGCCCCTTGCCCTCGACGA
>CAZTAR010000093.1:0-12760 GCA_964611695.1 uncultured Planctomycetaceae bacterium
TTGTTACACCTTCTTTAGTGTTTCGACGAGGTGGTCGATTTCTGCTTGAGTGCGTTTTTCCGTGACCGCCACGAGTAGCTTGTCTTCCATCTCCGGGTAAAACTTCTTCATCGCCACGCCGACCAGGATGCCCTCTGCGTGGCAGACTTCGAGCACTTGCTCCACCGGCTTGTCACACTTGACGACGAACTCCTTGAAAAACGGTCCGGCAAACGGTAGCGAGTATCCTGGGACTTTGGCGATTTCCCGAGCGGCGTAATGCGCCTTGTCAAAACACATTCGCGCGACCTTGGCGATGCCCTGTTTACCCATCGCCGCAGTGTAGATCGCCACGCGAAGGGCCATCAGGCCTTGGTTGGTGCAGATGTTGCTCGTCGCCTTGGCGCCGCGGATGTGCTGTTCGCGCGTCTGCAAGGCGAGGCAGAAAGCCTGCCGACCGGCCTTGTCGACCGTGCGCCCGACGATGCGACCCGGAAGGCGGCGGACGAACGATTGTTTCGCGGCGATCAGCCCGCACCAGGGGCCACCCATTTGGAGTGGAATCCCTAACGGCTGCCCTTCGGCGACGACGATGTCGGCCCCCAAGTCGCCGGGCCGTTTCAACATGCCGCAACTGATCGGGTCCGTTGCCACGATCAACGTGACGCCCGCCGACTGACAGAGTCGGGCGATTTCGTCTAACGGTTCTATCTGCCCGAAGAAGTTCGGACTTTGCACGAGCATCGCCGCGGTGTCCGGGCCGATCACCTGTTCGAGGGAAGCCGGATCGATGCGGATCGAATCTTCGGCAGGTTTGACTTCTCGAAGCTTGATCGGAAGGTCTCGGCAATAGGTGTTAACGACCTCGCGGACGTGGCTGTGAACCGTGGTGGCTAGGACGACCTCGCTTTTCGCGGACGCGCCGCTTGCCACCAAAACCGCCTCGGCCGCGGCGCTGCCCAATTCGTATAGCGACGCGTTGGAGACATCCATGCCGGTCAACTGGCAGATCATCGTCTGGAATTCGTAGAAGGCCTGCAATGCCCCCTGCGACGCCTCCGCCTGGTAAGGCGTGTAGGCCGTCAGGAACGTTCCCTGCGATGCCATCGCGTCCACCAATGCGGGGATGAAATGGTCGTAGCCGCCGGCGCCGAGGAAGCAAACTTGCTCATCAAGAGACGCGTTTCGGGCAGCCAGGCCGCCAAGATGCGCCCTCAGCGCCGGCTCGCTCATCGCGCCAGGCAAATCGAGCAGGTCGGTCCGCCGGATGTCCGCTGGAATCGTCCGAAACAAATCGTCGATCTGGGAAACACCGATCGTGTCGAGCATCTCCCGTGTATTGTCGTCGGTGAATTGTGTGTATCTCATAGTGTATAAAGACCCCGAGGACGCCTGTGTCGTATGTAGCGTCGGCCCCCCGCGGCCGACGTGAATGGGAATGAACCGCTCGATATTCCACGTCTGCCACAGGAGGCCGACGCTACTCGGCCGAGGCACCAGCACGTGTGCCACTTCTTTCAAACAGCGGACGGCATCGTCGTTGCCAAGCGGATTCACCGCTCAAGAGCGGTGGCGCCAGAAAACTTGGCTGTAACATTTCATCAGCCCGCGATCTGGGAATCGTAGGCGTCCGCCGGCATCAAGGCCGCAAAAGCCGAACCGTCCGGTGTCTTGACCTTGATCATCCAGCCCTCGCCGAACGCGTCGTTGTTGATCAACTCGGGCGCATCGCTCAGTGCCTCGTTGATCTCAGTGACAACGCCGGTGACGCCGCAGGTCAGGTCGCTCGTCGCCTTGACGCTCTCGATCTCGCCAAATGGTTTGCCGGCGGTGACCTCGGTCCCCACGGCCGGCATATCCACGTAGGTCACGTCCGTCAATTCATCCGCCGCGAACTGGGAAATGCCGATCGTGCATACGTCCCCGTCGAGCCGATGCCACTCATGTGATTCCAGAAACCGCAGTTCTTTTGGAACGCCCACGTTATCTCTCCTCAATCATCTTCTGAGACTGTCTGATTCGCCGTCTGAAGAGGATAGGCGCAAAGGACAACGCGCCTGCCACGGCTCACTTGCTCCGCTTGTAGAACGGCAACGGCACCACGACCGCGCCCACACGCTCACTGCGTAGCTCCACTTCCAGCTGTTCGCCCTCGACGGACCGATCCGAATCCACAAAGGCCATCGCGATCGACTTGCCCACCGTCGGGCTCTGCGTGCCGCTCGTCACTTCGCCGATCTCTCCGCCGCCCTGGGCGAAGACCTTGGCCCCCTGTCGTGCGATCCGCTTACCATCGAGCACGAGGCCGGTGATCTTTCGTCGCGGGCCTGCCTCTTGGATCTTTCGCAGCGCCTCGACGCCCAGGAAGTCCTTCTCCAAATCCACGCACCACTTGCAGCCCGCGGAAATCGGGTCGATGTCTTCGTTGAGTTCGTGCCCGTAGAGCGGCATGCCTGCTTCGAGGCGGAGCGAGTCCCGCGCGGCCAGACCGGCCGGCTTGACCGTGACGCGATCCTCACCGCCGTCGCGCGTCAGGAAGCCCCACGCCATCACGCCGGCGGCAGTCGGCAGGACAACCTCCACACCATCCTCGCCGGTGTAACCACTACGGAAGACGCTGTACTTCGTCCCCATGTATGAACCGGTGATGAAGCCGTATCGCGACATGCCTTCGAGTTTGATCGGCATGTGTTGCTCGAAAAGGGTCATCGTCTCGGGGCCTTGGACGGCGATCATCACGCTTTTCTGCGTGGTATCGTCGAGCTTCACCTTGTGCCCTTCCGCGTGGTGATGGAGGTGGCTCACGATCTTCTCGCGATTGCCTGCGTTGCAGACCATCAGGAAGAAGGACTCGTAGCGAGAAACGATGACGTCGTCCAGGACGCCGCCTCGTTCGTTGCAGAGATGGCTGTAGCCGGATCGTCCGACCTTGAGTTTGGCGATGTTGCGCGTGCAGACGTGCTGAAGCAAGGCCTCGGCATCCGCGCCGCTAATCAGCAAACGTCCCATGTGGGAAACATCGAACGCGCTGCTGGCCGTCCGGGTGTGGAGGTGTTCCTCCCGAACCCCACGGTACATGACCGGCATCTCCCAACCGCCGAAATCGACCAGCCGGGCTCCCAACTTTTTGTGTGTGTCGTAAAGGGCTGTGTGTAACATGGGACCGAGTTTAGGCCCCGTTCGGCAGGGGGTCAAGCGAGGCGAGCACCCATCGTCAGTACGATCAGAACGATCACCGGCGCCGCTTGCCGCCTCCCTTGCGACCGGGTTTGCCGGAGCCTATACGGTGCTGTCGTGAACCGGTCGTTTTCTTTCCTGGCGGCCGTTTCGGTGTTTTCTTTTTGCGGTTGACCGTCTTGCCTTCGGCCTTCCAGCCTTTGGATGTTTTGCCTTGTGCCGCTCCATCTTTGGCCGTCTCCCCCTTGGACCTCGGACCCTTGGTCCCTCGACTCTGAGTTTCCTGACTCTTGGGAGCTTTTCCTTTCATTGATCCGCGTTTCGTTTCGGTCATTGCCAGGTCCAATTTGCGGGCTGAAACATCCACGACAGAGATTCGGACGCGGAGACGGGAGCCCATTGCGAAGGTTTGGCGCGTCCGTTGGCCAATGACGCGCCCCATCTTCACGTCCACTTCCCACCAATCGCCGGTCATCTCTTCCAATCGGAGCAGGCCCTCGATCAGGAACTTCGGATGTTGCACAAACATGCCGAAGCTCGTCACGCCGGTGACCACGCCTTCGAACTCCTCGCCGACATGGTCTGATAAGAGCCGCAGGACCTTGACTGTCTTCAAGGTGCGTTCCGCGCTCTCCGCCTGTCTGGACGCGTAGGAAAGCTTCGTTCCGAGTTCCTTCAGCGTGGCGTCGTCCGGGACCTCGTCAGAGCCGCCGCGCTTGTGGCTTTTGAGTTGTTTTTTGAGATGCAGATCGATCAGCCGGTGGATCATCAAATCCGGATAACGCCGGATGGGACTCGTGAAGTGTGTGTAGCCTCCGCTGGCCAGTGCGAAGTGGCCGATCGCATCCGGTGAATATTCCGCCATCCGCATTGACTTCAACACGGCCAGACTGACCGCGAAACCCTCGGGCTTGCCTCGCACCGGCGCGAGAATCGACTGAATGTCGGCCGGGGCCATCCGCTTGGGCACGGTATAGCCCGCCGCTCGAAGAAGCTTGGCCACCGCATCCAACGCCGCCTCATCCGGTTCGCCGTGGATGCGTCGCAGGAAAGGCGCGGCCAGTCCTTCAAGCAGCCTCGCCGCCGCCTCGTTGGCCTCCACCATGAACATTTCGATAATCGTATGGCTGAAGCTCGTGTCCGCCGGCTTCGCATCCACCACGCGCCCGCTGCCATCTAGGACCAACTCCACTTCCGGCAGATCGAGCACGATCATACCGTCGTCCAACCGGCGACGCTGGATGATCTGCGCGAGTTCATCCATCCGCTGCAACAAGTCGATGATCACCTTGCGAAAACGACCATGCTTACCTTCCAGGATCGCCGTTGCCTGCCGATAGGTCAGCCGTTTGGCCGAGCGGATCACCGTGTTCGCGAAACGCGTGGCGACGACACGGCCCTTCGCGTCGTATCGGATGAACGCACTCTTGCACAATCTCGGTTCGTTCTGTTGGAGACTGCAAACGCCGTTGGAGAGCACCTCGGGGAGCATCGGGATGACGTGGCCGGGAAAGTAGACACTCGTGCCGCGCGTTTTGGCTTCTTTGTCCAGTGCATGGCCGAGAGGCACAAACGCACTTACATCCGCGATGTGAACGCCCAACTCCCAGACGGCCTGCGCGGCTTTTCCTCGCCGGCCCTTCCTCGCGGAACCGCCGCCGGCTTCGGTTGGTTTGAGGCGTTTCAGCGAGATTGCATCGTCAAAGTCCCTGGCATCGTCAGGATCGATCGTGATGATCATCAGATCGGAGAGGTCCTCGCGAGATTCAGTCGCCGCGCTGGGATCACAGGCATCAATCGCCGACCGTGCTTCATCCAACACTGCCTGCGGGAATGTGTCGGGCAATTGGTATTGCCGAATGACGCTCAGCAAATCCACGCTGGGCCGACCAGACTCGCCGAGTCGCTCGACGATGACTCCCTTCGCGGGCTTTCCGTCGCTTGGGTAACGGACAATCTCCACAACGACCTGGTCGTCGGCCCGGCACGATTTCGCGCCCACATCGCCGATCAGAATGGGAACGTGGAGCGTGTTGCCGTCCGGTTGCACGAACCAAACACCCCCCTCTTGTCGAAGCCGCCCCACGAAGCGACTGTTCCCGCGCTTCAGCACGCGGACAATCCGCCCACCGAAGGCCTGCTTGCCATCACGTTTTCCACGGCGCAATACGCGGCAAAGAACGGTATCGCCCGTGACGGCGTCCAATGAAGCGCCGGCGGCAATGTAGAGATCGCCGTGTACGGTCGGCTCGTCCGGCACGACAAAACCGAATCCGCGCGGGTTTGCCCGAAACGTCCCCACGGCCTCGCCACGAGGCTGATTGAGCATGACGGCGTTGCCTGTCCCGAGCACAACGCGCCCCACGCGGCGCAAGGCGTCAACAGCCTCATTGAAATCACCATATTCGGCCTCGGCGATCCCCATCGCTCGGGCAAGACCGATCGCATGTAAGGGCTGGTAGCCCGGTTGTTGGAGAAACGAGAGGATTCTGTCGGAGAATCGTTTTGGCATTACAAACTCCCTGGGCTTGCGAAGTGCGACCGATGAGGCGACGATGCCTTTGTGGCGTCTGGTCCCGATGTCGGACATCACCGTAGCGTCGGCCCCTCGTGGCCGACGTGGATTACCAGTTGCCTTCAACGACCGACCGGTCGTCGGCCGCTGCGAAAAACCGAAGAGTCGCGCAGGAACAAGCCGGAGGGTTGATCCGCCAAATGGCGAAGCCGGCTGAGGGGCCTGGCACTGCCATCGATCGCGATTCCAGATACCACAGGCTATCCTCGCGGAATGACCGTCGGCCCGCAAGAAAGGAAACAGTGACAATGGAAGATATCATCACACATGCCCGAGAATTGGGCAAGAAGATTGCCGCACATCCGCGGTGTTCGAACTTCATGAATGCCACCCGCGCGGTCTCCGCCGACCCTGAGGCCCAGCGCATCCTCGGCGAATACCAGCAGCAAGTGGCGAAACTCCGCCAGCTCGAGGCCGAACAGAAGCCCATCGAGGTGGAGGACAAGCAAAAGCTGTCCAGTTGCGAAGCCGCCGTCGCCGGCAACGAGCCACTCAAGGAAATGATGAAACACCAGGCGAACTACGTGGAGATGATGACGCGGATCAACAGCGCGATCGACGAGGCAGTCCAGCAGAGCGAGTCGGAACGGTAAGCCTGCTCGGGGAAGGTTGGTTCCGCAACAGTTTGACCAGCAGGGCAGATGCTACGTTGCCCGAAGAGCAGGCAAGGCGCCGCATATCTCTTCGATTTTCGATTCCCATGTTTCTTGCCGCATTGCTGCTTGTCTTGCGGCGGGCGCGGTGTTGCTCTCGGATGCCGAGAGCGCCGCCTCACATGCCTGGACAAACTCCGCTGAACAGCGAGCGATCGCGGCCAACGGTGCATACGACTCCACCTCCGGCAACGCTGTTGAGACGACGGGCAACCCAGCCGAGAGATACTCGCGGAGTTTGATGGGGTTGACCGCGCGAGTCAGCTCGTTGAGCTTGAACGGGATCAGGCCGATGTCGAAACCCTTGGCATAGGCCGGGAGATCGCCGTAGTCCCGCCGACCGAGCAAGTACACGTTTGGCAGAGTCTCCAACGCCGACACATCCGTCGCGACATCGCCAATCAGCACGATCGACCAATCCGGCCGCTGACGGGCAACATCGGCGATCAACTCGACATCCAGCCAATCCTGGAGCAGTCCCCAGAAACCCAGGACCGGCCGCGCCAAGGTCGCAACCTCCGCCGGCGCCACTACGTCCGGCGATGTCGCCCTGGCGAAATGCTCCACATCCACGCCATGGGGCACCATGACCACGTTCGGATTCAAATGCCGCTTGGCTTCATGCAAGACGCGTGAGGTCGTCACAACCAAATCCGCCCGAGCAGCCAGACGCGCTTCGGCCTCAAGCGTGTCCTCCGCATCGTAGCCGGAAAATTGGCTGAACTCATCAACGCAGTAATAGACCACGCACTCCTCATCGAATCGCCCACACATGTAGTCCACGTCCGGCGCGAACGACCAGAGTTGCACCGGCCAATCCGGTAAGTCGCGCAAGACTGCCGTGATCTGCCGCGTCAGGAGCCGCCGGTTGATAGTCGCCGCCGCTCGACTGCCTGGCGCCGGAACAACCAGCGGTGTGATGACCGTGAGAGAATCTGAAACGCGGCGCGGACCGCTAACGAACTGCCGCAGTTTCGCCGCGACCGCCCCAACATCCGCGCCCGTGATCCGTGGCCTGCGAGAGGCGTGGTAGTTTACCCAAACAACATGGTTTCGCTTCGAGAGCAGCCGCATGACGTGATGCTTGCTCGTCGGGTCGTAGAACCAGTTGCTGGCAAAGCAGATGATGATTCGGTCTTCGAGCATGGGGGAGCTATCAGCGGTCAGCTTTCAGCACTCAGGTTTCGTCCTTCAGCCGTTCGCGCTCAATACGGCATTGAATACATCGACGCATTCGCGGGCGACCTGTTGCCAATCGCGCTGCGCGCCGGCCTCCGCAATGGCCTTGCGATCCCAATCCTTCTCCAACGCCTGGCACATCATCTCCACCAGGGCCGCTGGGTCGCCCAACGGGGCCAACATCCCCAGCGCCAGATCGTTTACAATCTCGCGATTCCCGCCCACGTCTGTCGCCACAACGGGACATCCGCACGCCAACGCTTCGACAATCGCATTGCTCCACCCTTCCGATCGACTGGCCAACACGAATAGCTTCGCCGCATTAAGCAATTCAGCAATCTCGTCGGGATTCCGTCGCCCTAACAGCTGAATCGCGCCCTCTTTTCCATCGCATGGTCCGAGACCCGAGTTGTCAATCTGCTGCCTCAGCCGACGTTCGTACGCTGGCTCCCCGGCGGCTCCACCGACGAGCAGCAATCGCGCGTCTCCCGCTCGCCGCCGCACCTCCGGCCAAATCTCGATCAAGCGATGGAAACCCTTAAGTTCTTGAAGGTGCCCAACGGAAACGACATAACGACACAAGAGCCCCCGGCCTTGGCCGGGTGGTAGCCCTAACGACTGGGCGACGTCCGCCGCCCCGAAATCCCTTTCTCGACACTCCGTTTTCCTCCGACGCCGGAAAATGGTCGTATCCACCCCGTTCGGAATCACACGAACACCAAGGTCGCGACCGGCCACTTCATTTGCCAAACCCACCAGCGATTTAGAGACCGCGATCAGGGCGTCGGCATCGCGCAACATCTCCCGAATCAGCCTTTTCTTTGACGGCTCTTCAATTTGACTGACGAGCTTTCCACGGATTGTGCAGACGAAAGGCAGGTTCCGATGCCGCGCTACCCGCCACGCGCCTACGCCGTCCGGCCAGACGAAGTGGGCGTCGATCAATTGACGATCGACGATTGACGATTGACGATTGATATTCGCTTTCACGCGGGCCAGCCCTTGTCGAAAAGCTCGGGCGTAAAAGGCGGCATCGAGGTTTTTCATCACACCGGGGACGTAGAACATCCGCGGCCGCCACACCGGCGGTTCATCATCAACGCCACAACACGAACTGAATTCCATTCGCCTCACGAGAGGAAACCACGGAATCGGCGCGACAACCTTCACCGGCATCAACCGATGAATTTCCCGCAAGCGGCGTTGGATGAAGATCCCCTGCGTTGGCGCGGTCGGTGTTGGATAGCACAGGGTCGTGGAGAGAACTGACATGGATGGACAAGATACGGCCTTACCGCCGCGCCGTGAAGTGACGTTGCCCATTCCGTTCCGCGAGAAACTGCCAGAAGATCAGCGTGGCGTAGGCGGAACTGGAATCCGCGACCAGTCGCCGGTTGTAACAGGCGGATTCTGAGTTGCCGCTCTGGCCCTTCAGAAGGCGCAGGTCTACCGGAACCGCCGGCAGCAGCTTTTGCAGTATGGCTGCGAGAATCTGGATGTTTTCAATTCGGGTCCGCCCCTTCCTGTTTCCCAGGCATGAAAAGTCCATGGTTTCCTGGGCAAACTCGATCGCCGGCGCTGCCATATCCAGCGTGTAGGCCATCAAGAAGTGCTCATCCTGCCTTGAAAGTTTGGAGGTGACGTTCGCCGAGTAGCGCGAGACAGGGTATCCCGCCATCACCGAGTACCCGGCACTGAACTTTCGGCCCACATTCATCTCTGTTGTCTTCGTCGTCAGGGTCCGCCTGCCGAAGACCATCAGTACGATCTCGTCAGCCGGCACGTCCCGGGCAACATCACCGCGTCCCTCAAACCGGAAGCGCCGACCGGACCGTTTCAAGCGACGGACCGCTAGCGGCGCGAGGGGGGGCAAGTCCTGTTGTCGATAGACAAGCGTGGCAATTCCAAGTTCGTTGAGCTGCGCGGCCTTCCCTTCGGCCTCTTCCATCGAGGTGCAGCACATCAAGGACCTTGGCAAATCACTCTTGAGCCGCAGTCGGAGATCGTAGGCGGTCAGGCCGGTCACGGCGGCAATCTCCTTCAGCAATGCCGCGTCGTCCGTCCTGGTCGGACAGACCGCGAGGTGGACTCGTGAATCGCTGATGTAACCACTCATGATCGCCACTCCATCCCCTTCAATCTTACCACCCGGGCTATCCTCTCCGTCCTACAATTCCGCAGCACGTCTATAATCGTCTGCAATCCTGTCGTAATATGCCGTCCATGACTGCCGCACGACTGATCATCGACGAGCCCCTCCCCGGTCCGGTCAACATGGCCCGTGACGAGGCGATCCTGGAGACATGCACTGAGCGCGACGCGACGCCCGTGTTCCGTTTGTACACTTGGTCGCCGCCCACGATCTCGCTCGGGTACTTCCAGGACTACGCCGAGTACGAGAACCTGGCCCCGCCGGCGGGCAAGCTCGCAGTCGTCCGACGCACCACCGGCGGCGGCGCGATCCTGCACGATCTGGAAGTGACCTACTCGCTCATCATGCCGGTAACGCACCCACTCGTCGCCGGCCGACCGAACCACCTCTACACCCTCGCGCACGAGGCGGTGATCGTCGCCATCGGCCACGGCGTGCAAATGCGCGGTTCCGACAGCAGCGCCTGCGACGCCTCCGCCCAGCGTGGACCGTTTTTCTGCTTCGCGCGCCGCCACGGACTGGACGTCGTCGTCGATGACCCGAATTGCCCATGCGGCATCGCGAAGATTGCCGGCTCAGCACAGCGGCGCACGAAGACCGCCATCCTCCAGCATGGCTCGATCATGCTGGATAGCAGATACACTCAACATCCTGTGGCAACGTGGTCCCAACTCGCCGGGAAGACAATCGAGTTCAACCAAGCGGTGGCGCAGCTCATACCAACATTTGAGCACAGTGTGGGTATGTCGTTCGCGAGGGATTCGTGGCACGCTGCGGAACTCCAGCGTGCGAACGCAATCGAAGTTCGCTATGCCGGGGCGGGCTGGACGATCCACCGCCAGCGAAAGTAGTGTTTCCGCCGCACGAGTCTCGCGTTGGATGTAGCGTCGGCCCCCCGTGGCCGACGCAACGCATTCTGCTCTCCTCACGCACGTTCAGCGAATCTCATCGGCGTACCGGGCGAGTTCTTCGCGAAAGCCACGCAGCTTGATGCCGAACGTCTCTTCAACCGGTCGTATATCGCACACCGAGTCCTCCTGCGACATCTGCACCTGGTCCACGTTGAACCGCAACCGTGGCGGCACGAGTGGCAGCTTCATTGCCGTTTGTGCCTTCAGTTTTGCCAACCAGACCGGCACGCCGATGACAGGCTTCCACCACTTTGCACCCGGCAGCGTTTCGCGGCAGATCGCGTACAACTTCCGCCACGTCATCGCCTCGGGCCCGCCGAACTCGTAAGTCTGTCCGATTGTACCCGGCATGGCCAGGGCGGCCACGACGCAGTGGGCGACATCCGCGACAAAGACCGGTTGGAGTCTATTCTGCCCACTGCCGAAGCACGCCAGGAACGGGAGCGGTACCGGCACAAAACCGAACACCGGGATTGTCACGTCACACACGAGCTGCCGCATCATCCGCATGAACTCGCCGTCCGGCCCGTGAATGGCGCTCGGTTGGAAGATCGTCCAATCGAGGCCGCTGTCGCGCACGAGGCATTCGGCCGCCCATTTCGTACGGTGATAACGGCTGACTGCGCCGTCGCGCGTGCCCAGGGCCGACATGTGCAGATAGCGCCGCACACCTGCCGCCTTGCACGCCTCGACGACACAGCGCGTGCCTTCGACGTGCACGCGCTCGAACGTCTGCCCGGCAAGCCGCCGCTCAGCGATGATACCGACGAGATGAATCGCCGCGTCCGCGCCCTCGGCCGCCTTGGCGAGGGCCGACCGGTCGAACAGGTCGCCCTGGACGGCTTCGATCTGCGCATCTGAGTGCTCGCGGGTAGCGATCCGGAACCGATCGCGATCGCGCACCAGGCACACGGGCTTATGCCCCCTCCGCACCAACTCAGCCGTCACCGCCCGGCCGACGAAGCCACTGGCCCCAGTCACGAGTACACGGGCAAGTTCAGTCTCCCGCGTTGCAGCGGCCCCAGTTTCCGAATCACGGTTCATTGCAGACTCCTTGTGTTGTGAAGCATTCTAAGAGAATCGCAATGACGCTTAAAGAGAAAACGGATCGCTCGCCAAGTCCACGGATTATGATCCGTGGGCTTCAAAGCACCGCGATCTCAGCCTCGCCATGCCGGCGGTTTTCTGGTATAACCCTGCCCGAAGAAGATAACCCTACCCTGGTCGACACTACACGGAGAATCCGAAATGTTGATGCCTTACAAGCCAGAGCCCTATGTCAATTTCGCCGAGGAAACGCCGCGACGGAACATGCTGGACGCCCTCAAGCTGGTCGAATTGCAACTAGGTGAGACCTACCCACTGCGAATCGGCGGCAAGAAGATCGATACCCCCAAGAAAATCGAGTCCATCAATCCCGCCAAGAACGACCAGATCGTCGGCTACGTGGGCAAAGCGAATTCCGAGCAGGCCTTGCAGGCGATCGCCGCTGCGGATGAGGCCTTTAAGAGTTGGTCGCATGTCGATCCCGACGTTCGGGCACGGTACCTCCTCCGCGCCGCCGAGAAGATGCGCAGCCGGATTTACGAATTTGCCGCGTGGATGGTTTTCGAGGAGTCGAAGTCCTGGATCGAGGCGTATGCCGATGCTTGTGAGGCGGTTGACTTCCTTCAGTTCTACGGCCGCGAGATGATGCGGCTTGGCGGCGCCCATGAGGTCACGCCGTTCCCCGGTGAGGAGAACGAGCTTCGCTACATTCCGCTCGGCGTCGGCGTCATCATCCCGCCGTGGAACTTCCCACTCGCCATCATGGCCGGCATGACGACCGTCGCGGTCGTGACCGGCAACACCGTCGTGCTCAAGCCTGCCAGCACCGCTCCGGTTGTCGCGGCCAAGTTTGTCGAACTCATGGAGGAGGTCATGCTGCCGCCGGGCGTGCTCAACTTCCTGCCTGGCTCGGGCGGCGAGATCGGCGACGTGATCGTCGAGCACCCTCGCACGCGGTTTATCGCCTTTACCGGCTCGCGTGAGGTTGGCATCGGCATCCACGAGAAAGCGGCCAAAGTAGCCGAGGGGCAAATCTGGCTCAAGCGGACGGTCCTCGAAATGGGCGGCAAGGACTGCATCGTCGTCA
>CAZTAR010000094.1:0-12689 GCA_964611695.1 uncultured Planctomycetaceae bacterium
GCTGCCAATGAACACGCAGCATAGTCGTGAAACTTATGAAACGCAGCACTAGTTGCTCGAATAGGGTGTTTTTTGACCTTTTCAAGTCGAGCCTCCTTCTGGGTGTGATCCTACTTGGAACCAGCAGAATCAGGGACAGGCAGTGTCAATCTGCCGGTGGCTGCCAATGCGCTAATCATTGTGCCCTTCCCCACCTCCGTAGTCAAGGATATTCCGAGGCTCTGTTGAGAAAATAAAAGGGGAGTGCCATACGCACGCCGCGTGCCACACTCAACCACAAAATGCCCTAACCGGCGCTCGCTGAATCAGGTAATCTATCATTACTATGTTGTCCATTGGCTCCATTCAGCTTGACGTTCCATTCGCGCAGGCGGCGTTGTCGGGTTACAGCGATGTGGCGATGCGGCGGCTTGCGCGTGAGTATGGTTGTCCTTACTCGATCAACGAAGTTGTTCTGGACAAGTTCGTCGCGACTGGGGGTAAGAAGATGCGGCGGATGCTGGCGTTGGCGCGGGATGAACATCCCGTCGGTGGGCAACTGATGGGCTCTGAGCCGGAGGAGTTCGCGGCGGCTGCCAACGTTTTGATTTCCCTCGGCTACGATGTGGTCGACATCAACTTCGGATGTCCCGTGAAGAAGGTGCTTGGTCGAGGTCGGGGGGGCTTTCTTCTTTCGACGCCGGATCAGGCAAAGGCGATCATTCGCAGGGTACACGGCGAGGTGGCGGGCCGTGTGCCGGTGACGGTCAAGATGCGCCGCGGCATGGATCGCAGTTCCGAAAGTGAGCAGAACTTTTTCGCGATCCTGGACACGGCGTTCGAGACCGGTGTGGCGGCCGTGACCGTGCATGGTCGGACCGTGGCACAGCGTTACGTTGGACGGAGCGACTGGGGTTTTCTCGCGCGGGTGAAACGCCATGTCGGCGACCGGACGATTATTGGCAGTGGCGACCTGTTCACCGCCGAGGACTGCATGCGGATGCTTCGCGAAACGGGCGTGGACGGCTGCTCCATCGCGCGCGGGGCAATTGGCAATCCGTTTATCTTCGAGGAAGTTCGGGCGATGTATAGCGGCAAGCCCCTTCCGCCGCCGCCGTCGATTGTCCGGCAGCGTGAAGTGATTGAGCAGCACTTCCGACTGATGACGGAGGTATACGGCGAGGAAAACGCGCTACGGTTGTTTCGGAAGTTCGGCGTTCGCTATAGCGAGTTGCATCCTCTTTGGGAGGATGTCAAGATGGCATTCGTGAATGTCCGGTGTGCCGACAGTTGGCGGGCGATGCTGGATCGATGGTACAGTCGTGATGGCGACTACCCGCCGGTCGTGCGTCGGACTCGGCCCGAGGCGTTGGTGAGCGCCGGTGCTGTGTTGCACTGCGAGGAAGAGAAGACGGACGAATCATGAACTTTCTGCAACGACTGTTTTTGGAGAGCCCGCTGTGGTTGGGCGTATTTTCTTTTCTGCTGTTTGCGGTTGCGGTGTTTGCTCGTCGCAGGATGTCGGGGAGTGCGTCTCGCTTGGTTTTACCCGTCGTGTTGCTTTGTATTGTGACAATGTTCACGGTGCAGGGGTTTGTCGAAACTGAGCAAGAGGCGATCTATCGCGTGCTGGACTCATTCGTGAGAGCCGTCGCCGAAGAGGATCGGTCGGGCATTGCGAAGACGATCGGCCGCAGTTACGAGAGCGAGGGCCTTGACCACGATGACATCGTCCAGTTCATCTCGTCCAGTCTGGAATCGATTGACATTTATGATACCCGACTCCGACGGCGTGATGTCACAATTCGAGGTGGACGAGCGGACATGGTGCTGGGGGCGATTGCGACCGTCTGTTTCCGAGGAAGTCCGGGGGAGTATCACACCGGTCGGTGGCGGGTCGGTTGGGCTCGGGAATCCGGCGATTGGCGGATTGTGTCGCTTCGGCCTGAGATGATCGACACGATGGAGTTGGATAGCCTGGGGCGGCTTGGCGCGTTGATCCCGTGAAGCGGACGCTCTGATTGTCGCTGCTGCTGAACGAGCCTTCCACAGTCGGGTCCGCCCGTGAGTAACTGTACGAACGAACGCGGCACTGGCGGGCGAGCCGCCAGTGGCACCCGCCGGTGCCACTGGCAAGCGAAGAACGTGTTTACGATTCAGAAACCATTGGGCACTATTTGGCCTGGTGCAGTGCCTGCTCAAGGTCGGCGATGACGTCGTCCGCGTGTTCGGCGCCGACACAGAGCCTGACCATGTTCGGTGGAATGTTGGCCAGTTCGCGGCCGGCTTCTCCCTGTTGTTGGTGCGTGGAGATCGCGGGGATCGTGGCGACGCTCTTGATTCGGCCGAGGTCGGTTGCCCGCCAGATGCGTTGGAGACCGTCGAAGACCTTTCGCGTTTTCTCGGGGCCGCCTTTGACGCAGAATGACATGAGGTGGCCGTAGCGGTTGACTGGCTTTCCGTATAGCTCATCGTGCTCGGCATCGACGAGCCACATGTATCGGCTGGCCAACTCGTGCAGGGGGTGATCCGGGAGGCCCAGGTAGGCGACGCTCTCGATTCCGGGATGGCTCTTGAGGAAACCGGCGACCTTCATCGTGTTGCGGCTCATCAGGTCCATCTTGGAGCGGAGGGTGCGCATGTCATTGAGCGTCATGATCGCCTGCATGGGATGCAGGTTGGGGCCGTAGTCACGGTTGGGCAGGTACTTGGTGTAGGCGGCGAAGTCCTTCTTCATGCCCTCGTTGTCGATATTGGTCACGAGGTTCTTACGGGCGATGACGGCGCCGGCCACACCGAACCCACTGGTCGTCAGGCTTTTGGTCGCTGACTGGACGACGATGTCCGCGCCATGGCAGATCGGCCTGAGCAATGCGGGTGATGCCACGGTTGAGTCGCAGATAAGTGGAATGTTGTGGCTGTGGGCGAGATCCGCGACGGCGGCGATGTCGAAGAAACCCTGACCCGGGTTGCTTGGCAGTTCGCCATAGAGGAAACGTGTGTTCTTGTCGATCTTGGAAGCCCAGTTGTCGATGTTCGTGGGGTCTTGGATCCACCGGCATTCGATGTCGCGCTCTTCGGCCAGCCGGATGTTGAACTGCTGGAACGTGCCGCCGTAACACTGCGCCGTCGCGAGGAAGTTCCTCGGTTCAAGCTTGTTGTGGAATTGATGGACCAGGAAGGGCTGCACGGCCGTCATGATGGCGGCCATGCCGGAAGAGGTCGAGCAACAGGTGGTCTCGCCGTCGAAGCCGTAGCCCTCCAGCAGGGCGAGGGTCCACTCGTAGTAGTATGTTGAAGGGTTCGCGATTCGCGAGTAGCACCATGTTGGAATGAGGTAGGCCAGCGCCGCGGCCATCTCGTCGGAATCGCGGTAGGCCTGTGAGGAACTCATGAAGATGGGTTCGATGATCGCGCCTTGGTAGTCCTCGATGGCGTCCTCGACGTTATAGAGGCCGTGTACGGCAATGGTGTCGAATTTCCATTTTTTGACGACTTCACGGATGTACTTGTCGCGTTTGGCAAGGTAGGCGTTGTTTTTGTCGACGTATTTTTGCATCCCAGGCGTGATGTTGACTTCGGCGTCGGCACTCATGTTTGTTCTCCTGCCACGGGGGGCAATTCAGGCAAATCGCGTGTTGTCGTGATGCGGTCGCCAGCGGGTGCGGGCGGAAACCACATGAAACCCAATAAGAGGATACACGAGTCTCCGGTGTTCTTTCAACCTGGGTGCCGAAAATATGCCAGACGCTGAAGCCTGAGGATATTGTCTTGAGCCTTGTTTTCCTGGAAAGAAGAGGCTGGTGAAGAAGAGAGCGAGAAGGGATTCTCACACCAGCGTGCGGCCGACAGGATATCAGCTTTTTGTGGACAACATGTTTTTCCCGTCGGCCACGGGGGGCCGACGCTACAGGTTGCGCCGCCGTCTCTTCGGAGGAATCACCCGCGAGACGCCGGTTTCATCGTTTTGCCACCTGCTGCTCCGACCTTTCATTCACGCTGGTCTTTTACGAGGTGGATGAGCAGCGAATTCGTCGCTCCTGGTTTTTCCAGTCGGGTGCCCGCCACCACGACGACCATATTGCTCTCGACGGCGAGTTGCCGATCGAGCAGCATCCTATCGACTTCACGCAACATCGCTGGAACATCATTCGTGTGCGAAAGGTGAACCGGAACGACGCCATAATACAACGCCATTCTCCGGCAGACATGTTCGTCCGGCGACAGGCCGATCACGGGACGGTCGAGCCGACACTTGCTCAGGAGCCTGGCTGTCTTTCCCGTTTCCGTCCAGACGGCGACGAGCTTCGCGTCTAACTCACGCGCCAGGAGGCTGGCGCCGTGTGCCACAGCCGTTGTCACGCGGCGCATCGTCGAGGCTACTTCCATGCGTGGCGCGAACCCACTTGCGTCCAGGTAAGCTTCGGTCCGCTCGGCGATGCGGTTCATCATCGCGACGCTTTGAGCCGGATAGGCCCCGACGGATGTTTCCGCACTGAGCATGACGCAGTCCGCCGAGTCCAGAATCGCATTCGCCACGTCGCTGACTTCCGCGCGTGTCGCGGTCGGCTGATCGACCATCGACTGGAGCATCTGTGTCGCGATGATGACAGGCTTGCCGGCCTGCTGGCATTTTCGTGCGATCTCCTTCTGCACGATCGGGACCTGAGCGAGTTCCATCTCCACACCGAGATCACCCCGTGCGACCAGCACGACATCCGTCGCCTCGATGATCGCATCCAGATCGGCGACCGCCTGCGGTGTTTCGATCTTGGCGACGATCTCGCAGGCGTCCTCGGACAGCGGTAGCAAGGACCGCAAGGCCAGGATGTCCGCCGCGTTGCGGACGAACGACAAGGCAACGTACTCCACGCCCCGCTCCAACGCCCAGGCGAGATTCCGGCGGTCTTCCTCCGTGAGCGCCGGCATTTGCAGCGTGGAGTCGGGGAGATTCACACCCTTTCGTGTTCCAATCGAACCGCCCACTTCGCATACCAGGCGGAGCCGATCGCCCAGGGCCTCTCGCACGCGCAGCCGCACGGAGCCGTCATCGATCAGCACGCGATCACCGACCGCCACCTCGTGCACCAATTCTGCGCGGCTGGTCGAGATCCTCCGAGCGTTGCCCCTGACTGACTCGCTGACCAGGTCAATCTCGTCGCCGGCTGCGATTTCGATCGCGCCTGCTTCAAGCGGATCGACACGAATCTTCGGGCCGCACAAATCCGCCAATACCGCCGTCGTCGCGCCGCGCTCGATCGAAACGCTTCGGATATTCTCCAACGTCCGGCCGTGCCAATCGAGTGCACCGTGCGAGAAGTTCAGCCGGAAGACGTCCACGCCCGCATCAATCAAGTTGCCGATGCGCTCGGGTGATTCGGAAGCAGGGCCAACCGTCGCAATGATTTTTGTGCGAATCATTTCGTTGCAATGCCTCCTCTTGTGGATTTGTCGCAGTGGGTACCGTGAGCACTGCGGGTACCGTGGGTACCGCGCCTCCGACGCAGCACGCGTCGATCATTCAGCGATCACGACATGATGGTCGGGAGCCGCCTACCGTCGCAAGAAGAACTCCATCAATTCGTGCCCGCGCTCTATCTGAAAATCGCTCTTTGCTGCGACACTTTCGCAGAAGCGGTCGCAGGAGACGATGCGAGACACGCCTGTTCCCGTGATGCAGAACGGGACCGGTGTATTGGTGTGTGTCTTCTTTTCAACCGGTGTCGGGTGGTCGGGAGAGACCAGGATTCGCCAATCCGGAAGTAATCGGAGTTTCTCCAGGACCGGGCCGACAATGTGTTTGTCGATCTTCTCCAGTGCTTCGATCTTGGCGGAGACGTCGCCCATGTGTCCCGCTTCGTCCGGGGCTTCGATGTGGACCGTGACCAGATCGAATTCGTCGATGGCCGCCGTGGCGGCTCTGCCTTTTGCGGCGTAATCCGTATCGAGAAAACCTGTTGCCCCCGGCACGTCGATGATGGGCCAGCCGAGGAGTTTGCCCAGGCCGCGAATGAGGTCGACGGCGGCGATGACGCAGCCTCGCACGCCAAACCGTTGCCGAAAGCGCCGCATGATCGGAACCCTGCCCTGTCCCCACAGCCAGATATCGGTTGCGGGGAGTTCGCCCAGGTCTCGCCGGACGTGGTTGACGTCGTGATCGGCCAGGACGGCATGCGCGCGTTCCATGATCTCCCGGATTCGTTTCGCGCCGCGGCCCTTGCCTTTCGGCAGGTATCCCGCGACGGGTTCCTGGGGAATGTCGTGCGGTGGCATGCACGAGACGTCGAGTGCTGCGTCGTCGCCAATCACGAGCAGGTTTCGGTAGGACATGCCGACGTGGAACTTCAAGTCTTCTGATTCGAGGGCCTTGTTCAACGCAGTGATGAGCTGTTCCCCTTCGGCCGATTTGATGTGGCCGGCGGTGAAGTCGGTCATTTCGCCGTTTGTGATGTTGACGAGGTTGCAGCGGAAGACAATGTCTTCCGGCTTGAGCGGGACGTTTTGGGAGACGGCCTCGATCGGGGCGCGACCGCTGTAGTGTTTGTGGACGTCGTAGCCCAGGAGGGACATGGTTGCAACATCACTTCCCGGCACCCAATCCTCGGGCACGGTCCGCACGATGCCCACGCGTCCGGACTCGGCGATGGAATCCATGTAGGGAATGTTCGCGGCTTCGAGCGGCGTCTTTCCACCCAGTGCTTTCACCGGCTCATCCGCCGCGCCGTCTGGAAGAATGATCACGTACTTGGTATTCATGGATTCCTATTCTCCATGTGATTGTTCATTTCGCAGAGGATTCCTTCTCGTCATCGGCCCCGCGAGATTCCATTCCGTTTCAAGCATCAGAGCCGGCTCGTGTCGAGCCGGTGTCCTCCGTCCGGGGGCCATGACACCTGAGAAGCTACCCCCTGGCCAAGGCCAGGGGCTCTTGGGCCATCATCCGGGGCATACGGCCGAGACCGCGGAGACGAGTTCCGCGTATTCGCGTTCGGCGAGTGTTCGAAGGTCGAACAGGATCGCTCCCTCGCGAATTCGCGGCAACACGCTGGGCTTTCCCAATCGCAAACGTCTAGTCAATTCGTCCGGCGTTACGCCGCATTGCGGCCGCCAACGAACAACGGTGGTCGGAAACGGCCAAGCCGGGAGCGAGCCGCCGCCCGCGAAACTCTCATCCTCATCAACTTCAAACGATTCGTTCGGCATGGCCGCGCTAAACAAGCCCGCCAATCTCGCCGCGCGAGCCTTCAATGATTCCAGCGATTCCGACAATCCCGCCAGAATCGGAATCTTCCGCTTCGCCGACTCCGGCGACAGGTACAATTCCACGGTCGCTTCCAGGGCGGCGATTGTCAACTTGTCGATCCGCAACGCGCGGGCCATCGGGTCTTTTCGAAGCCGGTCGATCGCATCACGTTTCCCCAAAAGAATGCCGGCCTGCGGACCACCGAGCAGTTTGTCTCCACTGAACGACACCAAGTCCGCCCCGTCGCGCAGGCTTGCGACCACGGTCGGCTCGTTCGCAGCTTGCCAGAGGGCGTCCTCCAAAAGTGCGCCGCTGCCCAGGTCGTCGAACATCGGCAGGCCATGCGTGTGTGCGAGCCTGGCAAGCGCCTTCGTGCCGGGACATTCGGAGAAACCTACCACGCGGTAGTTGCTCGTATGGACGTGCATCAGCATGGCGGTGGCGTCGCAGATCGCATCTTCATAATCGTGAAGGTGCGTCTTGTTCGTGGTGCCGACTTCGCGCAGCTCCGCCCCGCCACCGATCATCACCTCCGGCAAACGGTACGAACCGCCGATCTCGATCAACTGCCCGCGAGAGACAATGACCTCTTTTCCACGGGCCATCGCGTGGAGCACGAGCATTGTCGCCGCGGCGTTGTTGTTGACGACGAAGGCAGACTCCGCGCCCGTCAACCGGCAGAGAAGACTCTCGACGTACTGGCCGCGTTTGCCGCGTTTCGCGCTGTTGAGTTCTATCTCCAGGTTGCTGTACCCGCGCGCGATATTCGCCATCCGATCCACCGCGGCATCCGACAAGACACTGCGGCCGAGGCCGGTGTGCAGAAGCACGCCGGTGGCATTCACCACACGGCGCAAGCGGTTCGACCGCTGTGACCGGATGATCTCGTGCGCCAGGGACAAAATGGAGTCCGCATCACATGGAGACGTCGGTTTCTCGTCCTGTCGCAATTGATCGCGAACGCGCGACACGGCCGTTCGCAGCGCTTCGGTGACTTCCGAAACTGGAAGTTCGTTCAAGGCCTTATGGTTTTCCGTAGCTCTTAGCAGGACGGTGATCGAAGGAATCCGCGATAGCCCTGGCTCGGAGGTTTCGCTCATTGGTTGCCCTCTACCAAAACGCGCTCGTCGCCCATGCGCTTCGTGAATTGCGTACGGTCGAGATACTCGAGCAACGGCTGTACCACGCGTCGGCTGAGTTTCAATTCGTCACGCACCTCGGCCAATTTGAAGGCCCTGCCTCGCCCGAGTTTCCGGATCGTCTCCTGAACCGCTGTCACTGTTTGCGTTGAGATATAGCGACCGGGGGAGAAAGACGCCAGCCGGGGTTCGCACTTTGCCAGGTCTTCGAGCATTTTCGACCGCTGCTTGGACAGGCCCGCGGTGGCGTTCAACTTCGACCAGAGCGGGGGATCGAACCCGGCTGATTCAATTTCGGAGATCAGTTTTCGCAGCAGTGCCGCGTCCTCAGGCGATAGGGCGGTTTGGAATTCGTGGTGCGCGATGTACGGTCCCTGCTCGACCACCTTGCCCGCCGTCTCTAATAGTTTGAGGATCGGCTTGCCACAGCCTGGCGCGGTTCGTTTGATGATCCAGCCGATCAGCCGGTCCCTTAACACACCGGGCTCCGTTGGTTTCTGTTCGTGGTGCCGCTTCAGGAAGGCGAGCGTTCGAGATTGAATGGCTTTCACCGTTTCCCGGTGAACTTCCAGCGTCCCCAGAAACGTCAGGTGCTTCTCCTCCCGGAGCAGTTCCATCAAGCTTGCGATTTCCTCCGGCTCGATGCCGGTCTCGCATGCCAGAGGCATGACACTCCGCGAGGCAAAACCCGCATGTCTGATGGCCTCCTCGAATCGCTCGAATTCGTCGGAAGACTCGGCTCGGAGCAATGCTTCGAATTCTTCGCGCCGGCTGGGTCTGATCCTCCTTGATACAGGCCGAACAACAAGGCCGCCGCCGATCGTCGACTGCGCCGACTCCGTGCGGATGATGAACCGTTGTCCGAATGCCGCGACAACGGGCTGGCGAAACTGTAGCTGCACCAACGCCTTGCCGCCGGGCTTTATCTCCGAACCCCCCACGACGACCAGGGAGGCCAATACGTCCGCCGTGCCGATTGACACGCGGACGTGGCTTCGCGTTGCCAAGGGCTTCTCGCGGCGCTGAAGGATTCGGACCCTCGCATCGACGTATCGACAAGCCGTCAAGTATCCCGGCGTGGCCAGTTCCATGCCATGGAGAATCCCTTCGCGTTCAACGCCCGTGAGGTTCAATGCCGCCCGCTGGCTTGCCCCGACGCCGTGTACCGCCTCGCCGTGGGTTTGGACTTCGCGAACCTTGCATGTGAGTCCGCCGGGTTGCAGTTCGAGGGTTGCCCCGGATTCGACTTTGCCGGCCAACACCGAACCTGTTACGACCGTTCCGCGTCCTCGGATGGAGAAGACCCGATCGATGGCGAGGCGGAAGATCGAACTCGATCGTCGTGGGGGCAGCGTTTCCACGAGCCTGCCAATCTCGGCCTTGATCTCGTCCAGGCCCTGCCCGGTCTTGGCGGAGGTCGGGATGATCGTCCAGGATTCGAGTGCCGTTCCTCGGACGAAGTCCTCGATTCTCTGGCCGATGGTGGCGATCTGCTCCTCAGGCACGAGGTCCGCCTTGTTGATCGCGATGAGCCCTGTTTGCACGCCCAGCAGGTCCAGGATTTCCACGTGCTCGCGTGTCTGCGGCATCACGCCGTCGTCCGCCGCGACGACCAACATGCCGAGGTCGATGCCGGTTGCTCCGGCCACCATGGTTCGCACGAATCGCTCGTGCCCTGGCACATCGACGATCCCCACACATCGCGGCGCCGCGTCGTCCGTCTTGCTGGGCAGTTGCATTTGGGCAAAACCCAACACGATGGTCATTCCGCGGGTCTTTTCTTCGGCGAGGCGGTCTGGATCGGTACCCGTTAGGGCGCGTACAAGGGCGGACTTGCCGTGATCGATGTGGCCGGCCGTGCCGAGGATGCAGTTGCGTCGAGTCGTGCCGGTTGTTTTGGCGTTCCCATGATTCTCGTTCCTTGACATATCAACATTCTAACGTGGGTTCTCACCTGCGGACAGGGCGTCGGTCACCGGCTGGTGCGTGGGTCACATCTTTTGACGAGCCGGCTTTTCAGTCATATCATGCAGCGTAACAAAAGCCCATACGATTCACGGGCGGTGGTCGTCGCGGGCCGAAGCGCCCTTGGCCGCCGTCGGTGGGGAAGAGTCTTATGCAAAGAGCAGCGGCTCGGAATTCTCTTCCGACCGATCATGCTCTTTGCACTCTCTGGACCGGCGCGAGTGCCGGGGCTTTGTGACTGATCATCATCAGGATGCCACGGGTTGTTTTCGGAGGCTGCTCGGCGTGAACCCGCGTTGGTTCATTCCATTGCTGCTGTTGGGCTTCGTCGTTGTTGTCGCGGCCCTTTCGATGTATCTCACCAGCGGTGAGCCCCTGCCGCGGCGCGACATTGCCGCACTTCGTTCCCAATCGGCACACGCCACGGAAGTCAGCTCCGCCGAACGCGATGGCCATGTCGTGGATGGCGGCGCGCTTGATCGTTCAGACGCTACGGCGTTTCGATCCTCACGCGATCGCCGCGCGCGCGAGAAAATCGCAAGAGAGAATCGCCGCGAATTTCGCCGCACACACCGGCGAAAACAAGGTGTTCCATGGCGAATGCTGGCCGCGCAGGTTGCCGACCGTCTGGACAGTGGGGCGGTTCGATTCCGCAGCAACCTGGCGGATAGCGCGACGGTTCAGTATCTCGCCGGTATCGGTGAGATGTACTGCGGGAAGCAGCTCGCGGCGATTGAGCGGTTTGATCGGATACTCGATCGCCGGCCGAACCACACGGCAGCGCTCGCGGCCAAGGCCGGCGTGCAGATATCGATCGGTCGGTTTGATGATGCCGAATGGACTTATTGCCGCCTGCTCGAGGTTCAGCCCGATGATACCGCCGCGCGATACAACTACGGTGTTCTATTGTGCCGGCAATCTCGATTCAGTGAGGCGGGCACCCAGTTCCGTGCTTTGATCAGTCTGGACCCCGATCATGCAGCGGGTCAATACAACCTCGCCTCGACCGCACAAAGGACCGGCGCGCTGGGCGAGGCCCGAGATGCGTGGCTGGCGTACTCGCGGCTCCGACCCCACAGTGTTTCGGGCTGGTACAATCTCGGCATCGTATGGATGGATTTCGATCGGCCTCTTGATGCGGCCTATTGCTTCAGGCAG
This sequence comes from uncultured Planctomycetaceae bacterium, assembly GCA_964611695.1. Lineage (GTDB taxonomy): Bacteria > Planctomycetota > Phycisphaerae > UBA1845 > UTPLA1 > CAZTAR01. Next base: position 11,485 of record CAZTAR010000094.1, read on the forward strand.
GTTGTCCGTCTGAATCCCGGTGACGCGCAGGCTTGGCAGAATCTCGGCATCGCGTGTGCCGCCGCCGACCACCTCTATCCGGCCCTGGACGCCCTTTGCACGGCGGACGAGATTTCACCTTGTGACCCGATGATCCTGCGTCGATTGGCTGAGTTGCATCGCACGCTCGCCGTGCTATCCACTGAGGACGAAGAGTCGCATCGCCTCGCGGCCTCGCGAATTCGCGAACGGATCGAATTGTTGGAGAGTGCGGGTAACGAGGGTTCGGCCGCGGTGATCGGGATGACGTCGGACCGAGAATAAGAGAAGCGTTTGCATTCTTCGGTGCGGCGCATTACCGGGCATTTGAGTTGGCATGATGACAGAAACCCACGGATTGCGATCCGTGGGCTTGGGGAGCAAGTTTTGTCGGCGGTGTTCGTTGGCCGATCATCGCATCGTTCGCTTGGGTAGTGGTTCACTTTGAAATGTGGGTGCCACTGGCAGCTTGCTGCCAGTGCCGATACCGGCGGAAAAGCTTCGCTTGACGACCAAAGTGAACCACTACTTTCGCTTGTTTGTTCGCTTCCGTTGTGCCCCTTGAGTCGCTACACTGGCGGCCTTTGGGATTGGAATCTACAGCACACAATCAGAGGAATCACACAGTGGAGAAGACGCTCATCATTCTCAAGCCGGATACGTTGCAACGTGGTCTTGCCGGCCGAATTATCAGTCGATTCGAGGACAAGGGGTTTCACATCCTGGCGCTCAAGGCCATGAGCGTCTCTCAGGACCTGGCCGAGAAGCACTACGCCGTCCACAAAGAGAAACCTTTTTACGGCCGGCTCATTCAGTACATCACCAGCAGTCCGGTCGTCGTGATGGTCCTCCAGGCGAACAACGCGATTGCCGTCGCTCGCAAGTTGATGGGGGCGACATTCGGTTCCAATGCCGAGCCCGGCACGATCCGTGGCGACTTCGGCCTGTCGAACAGCTTCAACTTGATCCACGGTTCGGATTCGCCCGAGGCCGCCGAAGCCGAGATTTCTCTCTACTTCAAGCCGGAAGACCTGCTGGATTTCGAGCGGAGTGTCGACTGTTGGACGTATGATTGCTCAGGCGGAACGCCGGAGTAAGTGGCGCCTGCTGCAGGTGGCGACAAGACGGTGGCGATCAGAGAAACTATGAGCGTGCTCCCTGGCGTGGGATAATTGGCCCATTGTTTT
>CAZTAR010000095.1:0-12644 GCA_964611695.1 uncultured Planctomycetaceae bacterium
GCAACCGTTGACGGGGGGCACTTCCATTGGCACTTTGGGTCCCCTTGTTTTCATCACCATGGCGGCCCAATTGACCTTTGCGCTGACGTTCTTCATCGCTGCTTCTCGGAAATACGCCCGGGATGATGTCCAGGCGTTCGATCCCGTTCTCGCACACACTTTGCTCGCACTGAGCGTTGTCATCGCGGGAGTCGGCCTCGTGTGCCCTCCCTCGGGTTCCCTGGGTTGGCTGGGCGGCTCGTGGCAGAATGAAACCCTTCATACTCTCACGACTCTGACCGCCCTGGTGCTCATTGCCTTCTTGCCGGTTGCCGGCGCCGCGAAGGCTTCGGCACGGTGGGCCATACGCAAAGCCAAAGAGCCTGATTATTCTGGACGCAAGCCGCGATCATTTCTGTTGGCGCCTTGTTCGGCGACCATCATTATTTTTGGAGTCTTGTGTGCAATCCTCTCACGGCACATCTTTGTGTCAGCTCCCAGTTTTGCACAAAGCGACGCCTTCCATGGATTTGCGTGGTCCAGTGTTTCTTGCCTGCTCTCCCTCTTTACCTTGGCGGGGCTTCTCCGATTTACTTATGCCGTCACCGAGAAGGCCCTGTGGATCATCATCGGCTACGTCATATTGGCTTGGTTTGTTCCGTCCATGATGGACTTGACGATCGCTTTCGGTCTGGATCGGGCGAGTGAAGCGCCGGGTTCAATGTTGTTCGCTTGCTCTCCCGTCGGCGCGTGGATCGTTGCCTTCAACGCCGTGAAAGCCCCGCTGACCCCAGGCCTGGTTGTTCAGGCGGCCCTCGCGGTTGCCGCGCTTGCGCTTGCCTGCCGTGCGAAGCATTGAATTTACCGTCTCAAGTGACTTGCTGTGCCGCGTTCCACATCGGTGGTGCTCACCACGTTCCCAGCGAACAATCGCTGGGCTATTATCAAATGTCCCTTCGGGACAGGCGCCAACCTGCCTTCCCGACTCGAAAACGGTGTGGAATTGCATGGCTTCTAACACGGGTCAACAAGTTGACCCATGCCACCCCGCCACTCCCTTGCGTTTCGCGTGGGGATTGTGTTTGTTGGGTGCGAGCAAGCCGGTCATTTCCGTCGGCCACGGGGGGCCGACGCTACGGCGGATTATGCACTTTCAGCTCAAGAATCTCATTCGTCGTGATCCGATTGTTGTTGGCGGGGGTGACGGCATGTCCTACGTTCGAGCGATCGCGATGGCTGCGAGTAGGGCTTTTGCTTTGTTGAGCGTTTCTTGGAATTCTGCGGTTGGATTGCTGTCGGCGACGATGCCGGCGCCTGCCTGGATGTCCACCGTCCATTCGCCTGCCGTCTTTGAGGGCGTGACGACCATGGTGCGGAGTGCGATGCAGGTATCCATGTTGCCGGCGAAGTCGAAGTAACCTACCGCGCCGGCGTAGGGACCTCGGCGCACAGGCTCCAATTCGTCGATGATTTGCATCGCGCGAATCTTGGGCGCGCCGCTGACTGTGCCGACCGGCAGGGAGGTGCGGAGTGCGTCCATTGCCGTCTTGTCGGGCGCCAGTTTGCCGGTCACGGTGCTGCTGATATGCATGACGTGGCTGTAGCGTTCGACGGTCATGATGTTGCTGAGTTCGACCGTGCCAGGTTGGGCGACGCGGCCGACGTCGTTTCGGCCGAGGTCCACGAGCATGATGTGTTCGGCTCGGTCTTTTGGGTCGGCAAGCAGTTCCTTTTCCAACGCCGTATCTTCCGTTGAAGTCTTTCCGCGGTGACGCGTTCCGGCCAGGGGGCGGTTGGTAATCAGGCCATCTTCAACGCGGCAGAGTATCTCGGGGCTTGATCCGATCAAGGTGCATTGGGGGCTCTTCACGTAAAACATGAAGGGCGACGGGTTCACGACGCGGAGGGCTCGATAGATATCGAAGGGATCGGCCGCGAAAGCGACGCGCAGCCGTTGGCTGAGCACGACCTGGAAGATGTCGCCCGCGAGGATGTATTCGATCGACCTGCGCACGGCCTCTTCGAAACGCTCTTGTGTGAATGTGGATTCGAATCGCGTGTCGGGCGGTGCATCCAGGTTGAGTTCGGCGTTCATCGCGTCGGCGGGTTTGTTGAGAAGGTCGACCCTCTCGTCAATTCGTCGGCAGGCGTCGGCATAGGCGGCGTCCAGGTCACCGGTGTCGAGCCTCGCCTGGGCGACTACCAGGATTGTCTTGTTCACGTGGTCGAAAATGACCATCGCGTCATAGATTCCGAAGTCGAGGTCGTCCAGGTTTCGATCGTCGGTCGGTGCGTTCGGTAGGTTCTCGCAGTAGCGGACGGTGTAGTACCCCGCGTAGCCCACCGCGCCGCCGGTGAATCTCGGCAGGGTGCAGAAGGCGTCGTAGAGGTCTTCCCGGTCGGCGGCCTTGAACTCGTTCAAGAGGCGGCGCAACTCGTCCAGGGGGTTGGCCACATCGTTCAGAATTTCGATCGAGCCATCTGCCCGTTGGATGGTGGCGACCTTTCCACGGGTGAGAAAGACCGCTGCTGGATTCGCTCCGACGAAGCTGTACCGAGCGACCTGCTCGCCGCCGACAACGCTTTCGAGGAGGAACGCGTGTTGAGCGCCGGGTGAGAGTCTCGCGAACGCGCCGACGGGGGTCATCTGATCCGCCAGCAGCCGCCGAAAGACGGGGGCTGTTTTGCCTTGTCCGGCGAGTTTTCGCAATTCATCAATGGACGGATGGTGCGTTGGCACGCGATCTCCCTTCGTGCATGGCCGCGATCGACATACCTCCGTAGAATAACCGTCGTATGACGCGAGAACAAATCACCGCGAGTCCTCCTGCCAGCCCGAAGCGCGAGGGTATCGCACTGATGGTGTCCGTCATCGTGGCGGCGGCTGGCGCGTTGGGTGGCTCGTTCGCGATCGTTTGGCCTATTGTTCGAGCCGCGCCGAGTTGGCAATGGGCCATCTTGTCGCAGCGTGACCTGGCCGGGGCGGCGGTGAATGCGGAGTTGCTTGGCATTGAATCGCAAGGGGCTCTGCTCGCGCCACAGGGGACTCGGGCGATCAGCCTCATCTCTCCGCCGCTTCACCTTCCGGCCGATGCGGGCCGCCTCTTTGTGGTGCGCGCCTCTCGACCGGAGCTTGTCGTCGGTGGCTCGTCGGCGACGAAAGTGAATTTGCTGTGGCAAACCGAACCTCGGCCGGAGTTCCACTTTGAGAGCCAGACCGTGGCGGTGGGTCGGGAGATCGGCGACATTGTCTTTAGCTTACCGTGTCCGCCGTCGGAGATTCATCGCCTCGGCGTGCAGTTTCCCGGCGTAAGGGAGCCTGTGCGGATTGCGTCGGCTGGCCTGCCGGACATGCCTTTTGCCCAGCGGCTGACACTTGCGTGGCGGCAGGCGGGGGCCCCTGAGCGATTCGCCAATCACAGCATTAACTACATTCGTGGGCCGAGCATATTGGGGCATGGTTTGAATTATTTCCTGCTTGGGGCTGTTGCGTCGGCTTGTGGCTGGTACTGCTTGACTCGGTTCGTTCGCCGCCGCCCTGTTTCGCGGGCGGTCGTCTTGGGCATTGTTTTGGTCGTCTGGCTCGTTGCCGACGTGCAGGCTACGGCGAACCTGTGGCGACAGACCCGCGAGGATGTCCGTGTGTTTCGCGGCAAGACCTGGCCTGAGCAGATCGCCGCCGTTAGTGGACCGGAGATTGCGTGGGCGTACGAGCGGATGCTGGAAGAGCTGTCTCCTGGGTCTTCCTACGTTGTGATCAGCGATGACCCTTTTACGGCCGCGCATCGGCTTGACTACCTCCTTGCGCCGCGGCTGATTCGCGAAGAGTTGGGCTTTGATGCGAAAGCAGTTCACGGTTGGATGCATCTGTGGCACCGCCGTCTCGGCGGTGGATTCACGGGCGAGACGCCCGTGCCACAGTCACAGGCAAGCGTGAATTGCTCTAGGTTGCCAGAGTACATTGTCGTAATCCATGCCACGGGAGCGGTTTTCAATCCTGGGCAGGCATCGTTTCGCTGGAGGGATTCGGCGGCTGGTGGAGAGGAGTGGGAGATCGATCCAGTGACGTTGATCGCCTCCTATGCGCCTGACGTGCTCCTTCTCAAGGTCTCAGGGGGGGAGTCGCCATGACGGCCTTTTGGGCGACAGCCGCAATGATGATTCCGTGGGCTGCGGGGGCGGGGCTCGTTGCGGCTTTGCGCGATCGCGATACCTCGAAGCTGCTCATCGTCGGTGCCGGTTGGCTGGCGGGGCAGGCGATGGTGATGGCCCTGCTCATTGTTTCTTTTGTTTGGGGTACATCGAACTCGCGCGTGTTGCTGGCTCTGTTGGCACTGATCGCCGTCGGGTTTTGGGTGATCGTGATTCGTTCAAGGTTCATCCTTCGGCCTTCGCAATCAGCCATTCTCGATGAGGCTTTTTCCTCCGTTCCTCCATCGACGCCATTTGGCTTTCGTCCTTCATTCGTCATCCTGTTAATCATCGGCGCCAGCCTGCTGATGAAACTCTATTTGTTGGCCGTCGCACATGCCTTCGTGCCCGCCCGGTGCGACGACGCGATTTCCATCTGGCTCTTCAAGGCGAAGGTGATCGCAAGCCTTGATACTATCATTCTGAACCCGGAGCACCCTTACAATCTGAGTGGATCGAACCCGCATTACTCCCTCTTTGTGTCCCTGGTGGCGGCCTGGGTTCCGCTTGTGGTTGGGCGATGGCACGAGCAACTCGCGACGTTGCCTTGGCTGTTTTACTTTGTTAATCTTGTGCTGCTGACGGCGGGCGGTCTTCGGCGTTGGCTCTCATCCACGCAGGCTTGGGTCGCGGCCTACATCGTGGGTTCCCTTCCTTTGCTCGTGGTGCATGTCTATCGACCGGGCTATGCCGACTTGATCCTGGCGGCGTTTCTTTCGGCCGCTGTTCTTTTCTTGTTGAAGTGGCAAACGACTGGGCTGCGACGTCATTTGTGCATCGCCGGGATGTTCTTTTTCGTCACCGCCTGCCTCAAACGGGAAAGCGTCGCGCTTGCGGCAATCACGATCTTCGTCATGCTGTTGACTTCCTGGCGACTCATTCTCGCGTGGTCACGCCGCACCCGAGCCATTGTCGCTGTTGTCACGGTCGCGATGGGGGTGGCTGTGTTCGTGTTCGTGGATATTTCAGAACAAGCCGATGCGGCGGCAGGGCTGGGCTATCATCCCGAGGTGTGGTCCCGGCTTTGCCAGCATGTTTTGGGGTGGTCCTCTTTTCACTTCCTCTTTTGGGGATTGCTTGCGGCCACGGTCTTCCTGGTTGTTCGTTCCGGCTTGCCCTTGGGAAGGGCTTGTCCAGGTCAAAACGGTTCGAGCGCGCGGTGCGTAGCAGTACTGCTCATGCTCGGATTGTGTGGTTTTCAAGCGTCGGTGTTTCTTTTCACGCCTCAGGCTCGGTTTGCCTTGAACGATCAGACGCCGTCACGTCTGTTTATGCAGTTGGCGCCTGCGCTGATCCTGGTTCTCAGCGCGTCCATGACCTCGGTGGTTTCCCTTTTCTGTCGAGGCGAGGGGCCGAAAAAGGCTTAGAAACTATCTCAGTATTGTGGCACCGCCGTCTCGCCTGTGCTTTCACCGCCGAGACGGCGGTGCCACAATCGGTTTGGCACAGTCTTATGGTATTCTGAAATAGTTTCTTAGAGCAGGATGGCGCGGTTGTAGAATGAAGGTCGCGGCCGACGCCCCTGTCGGCCTTCGAGAAACGTTGGTTTTTCACGTCCGACACGGGGGTCGGACGCTCCAGCCAAACTTGAACTGCCATGGGTATGAGAAAGCTTCCTTTGCGGAGGTTTACAGAGCCGTGCGGGTCAGCAAGCCGTCAGCGTTTAACTTAGCAGGAGGGGACGAGTCACCTGGTGATTCCCGTCGGCCACGGGGGGGCGACGCTACGTCGAAGCAGGCACTCATGATGCTATAATAAGACAGTGCTAGGTTCGTTACCGGCCAAGGCTGTGAGGCAATCGAGATGGCGGTTTGACCAGCCCACGGATTGCGATCCGTGGGCTTCAAGCGGGGATTCGTGAACAATGTCGCACTGTCATACTCGGGCAATTGTTGTCAAGGTCCAAATGTCAATATGGGGTGCTGCTGCTCTTCGGGGAGCAGTGACAACTGTTAACTGACGTATTTTCTCAAACTTCGGAGGCAATGCGTGGACGATTACGAATTACTCCTGGTGTCCGAGTTCACGGCCGAACACCGGCTCAAGTTTGCTGATGGCACCTGGGAGCCACCCCACCCCCATGACTGGCGGGTGGAGGTTTTCCTTTGTTCGACGAGCGAGCTGGACGAGGTCGGTCTCGTGGCGGATTTTCGGAGTTTGCAATATAGCCTATCTGAGATTACGCGCGTGTTCAGCGACACACGACTCGACACGTTATCGCCCTTTGCCGGGTGCAACCCTTCGACAGAACTCATCGCGAAGCATATTCACGACGAATTCAGGCCAGCGTTGCCGCCGTCTGTCCGAATGAGCAAGGTACGCGTCTGGGAGACGCCAACGTGCGCGGCGGCCTATGTACCGAAGGCGTAGTGTTTGTCGCGATTTTGCGGGTTGCCAGAGCTCAGATTGAACCTGATGAACTGGAACTCGGTTGACGATAGAATAAAGGGTATCTAGGATTTCTCGGACGCGCTTGGAGGCCTTGAGAGGCAGTGAACTCATGAACCTCGCCTGTCAGTCATGTAAGAAGCATCCCGCTACCGTGCATCTCACGGACATCTCGCCTGGGGGAGATATGCGAGAGAAGCACCTGTGCGAGGAGTGCGCACGGAAAGAAGACTTCGCTTCGAAGTCTCCGAAGCACGTGCCTGTGAATGAAGTGCTCAGCGGATTCATCAGTGACAAGATGGGCATTCAGCAGCTCGCGGAGCTCAAGTGTTCCGACTGCGGTCTTACTTTTGTCGAGTTCCGCAATGCCGGTCAACTCGGATGCGCGTCAGACTACGATGCCTTCGAGAAGGCGCTTGTTCCGTTGATCGAGCGGGCACACGAGAATGCCAGCCACCACATTGGTAAGGTTCCGCGACGCCTAGCGGTTCCCCGCGTGACCGAAGGCGATTTGATCAAGCTCCGTCGCGAGTTGACCAAGGCCGTTGACGATGAGGATTATGAGCAAGCCGCGGTCCTCCGCGACCGGATACACGTACTGGAAACACCATGAACACGGATCACTTAGTCGAAGAGCCTGTTGAGTGGCTGCGGGGGACAGGCCCCAGTTCGGATATCGTGATCAGTTCGCGCATCCGCCTCGCGAGGAACCTGGCGGGATTCCCGTTTCTTTCCAGGGCCACAGCCGAACAGCGGACAGATGTTGTCAAGACCATCCGAGATTGCATTGAATCGTCTTCCTCCAATGGCGATTGGAGCTTTTTGGATATTGACGAGTTGGAAGACCTGGACCGCCAACTGCTCGTCGAACGCCATCTCATCAGCCGACACCACATCGACGCGGAAGGCAGCCGGGGCGTTGCCATCCGCAAAGGGAACATTGGCTCGGTGATGATCAATGAAGAGGACCACATCCGAATTCAGGTTCTCCGGAGCGGCCTCCAGCTTGATGATATTTGGAAAGAAGCCGATCGGATCGATGACCTTCTTGAAGAGAGGCTCGATCTGGCTTTTCACCCCCGGTATGGGTATCTGACCGCCTGCCCCACGAACGTCGGCACCGGAATCCGCGTCTCGGTCATGCTGCACCTGCCCGCCTTGAAACTGACCGGCGAGATAGAGCGGGTCTTTCACGCGGCCAAGGATATGCGACTTGCCGTCCGTGGTTTCTTCGGGGAGGGCACCGAGGCCTCGGGCGATTTCTTCCAGGTCAGCAACCAAGTCACGCTGGGGCGGACCGAAGATGAGATCATCGACGACTTCGAGCACCTCGTGATTCCGAAGATTGTCGAATATGAGAATCGGGCCAGGCAGACCCTGATTAGCCAGCGGGCCGTTGCCCTTGATGATCGCGTCTGGCGGTCCTACGGCGTTCTCAAACATGCCCACACGATTGGCAGCGAGGAGACGATGCTCCATCTTTCCCATCTGCGGATGGGAATCAACCTCAACCGGATCAAGGAAATCGACCTCGCCACTGTCAACGACCTCTTCCTGCTGACCCAGCCTGCTCACCTGCAGAAGTTCCACGGCACGCGACTAAACGGTGAGCAACGCAGTATTGCCAGGGCCGATTGCATCCGTCGCAGACTTGGCAACAATTGATTTTTCCACGGGTCGGCTCGTCGGTGCGAACACAGTCGAGACGCCTGTGCCACAATTCCAAGAGTTTCTTGCTTCCTCCGGCGATTTTCGAGAGTGGGGCGTATCGGCCGCTGGCCGGTAGGGAAATCAAATCATATACTGTAATCCGTACTGTAGTCGTTCTCGTAGGGGGCTGGAGCAAACTATTGAAGTTTACATGGATAAAGAAACATTCGACCTCCATCAGGAGCCCATGGATTGCGATCCATGGGCTTGCCCCGTGTTTCATTAGCCATCCAAAGTTCAAAAAGTAATCGTGTCGCGTCCAACACGGGGGTCGGGCGCTGCGCTGTTTCTTGGAATGCGATAGGGCCGGCACGCCATGATGACGTTGGGCACGGTTGGTGCATTTGGATTCGATGATTTCCATCCGCCGGAAGTGATCGGGCTGTATGCCGAGGCCGGCTGCACGGTTGTTCAGGCGTATCGAAATCGCGAGAAAGACATCCCACCGGCTGAGATCATCCGCGTTTGCAGCGGATTGGGCTTGACGATTGATTCACTACACGCGCACTTTGGTGACGACCTGGACCATTCCAGCGAGGACGAGTCGGTCCGCGGCGCCACTGTACGTTATTACGAACGCGAGGTGGACTATTGTCACAGGCTCGGGGGCGATCTTCTGGTGATTCATCCGTCTCCGCCACACGCGCCGTGCGGGGACGTCGAGAAGCGCTACGCGCAATTGCAGAAGTCCTTCGAGGAGTTCGCGCGACTTGGCGAACAGACCGGGACCCGATTTGCCTTCGAGAACATGCCGGGCTACCACCCTGTCGGCGATGATATCCGGCGATTGGTGAACGGAATCAAGCAGGTTGGAAGCGAGCATCTGGTGTTCCTGCTTGACATCGCTCATGCCCACATGATGGGCAATGTCGTGGACGCGATCCAATGGGCGGGCCGGAATATTCGGTACACGCATGTCTGCGACAATGACGGACAGACTGACGCGCACCTCCTGCCATTCTGTGGCAACCTGCCTTGGGAAGCATGCGGCGAGGCCCTCCACGAAGTCGGCTATGACGGCGTTTTCCTGCTTGAAGTGTTCCATAAGGCGGAAGAACTCCGTGGATTACTCACCGAGGAATGGAAACGGAAGATGCGGGCTGTTCTCGGCGACTCGGAATAGCGCCCGAGTTTCCCCTTCGCCAGTGACCAAAATACTGCTATAATGGTTCGAATGCAAACCGCGGTGAGCAGCCGAGCTACCCGCATTCGGATTGCTCCATCATGCCTGACGCCCGCCAACTTTTCGCAGTTCCGATTGGCACGCTTCGGCGAAGCGCTTTTTCGCTTATCGAGCTCCTCGTCGTCGTTTCGATCATTGCCTTGCTGATGGGCATCCTGTTGCCTTCGCTCAGTGCCGGGCGAGAGACCGCCAATACGAGCAAGTGTTTAGCGAACCTCAGAGAGCTTGGCATGACTTCTGGGATGTACATGGACGATGAAGGGGAACCGACTCAACCGTGGCACTTCGGTTTCAAGACATCCTGGGGAACCGTCATCCTCATTTCGGAACACGTCTATGGCGGGTTCAAGACCGACGTTCCCCATCCCGAGTGGGGATCGAATACCGACATGTCCGTGATTCCCACGGAGGCCCGACCCTACAACAAATATTTGGCGCCTGGTGTGACCCAGGGTCCGATCGCCAACTATGTTTGTCCCTCCGACACAAACAACACGACGCCGAACGTCAACGAGCCATGTCGTCCGCCTATTCTGGACGACCACTACTCGGCGTGGGTCGTGAACGGAACCAGTTATGCCCTCAATTGGTATTGGCTGGAAGGTCCTCCGTGGCTCGGCATGAATCACCAGGAGTACTACAGCGACATCAATGTCATGAGCCAGGCCGGCAAGGAGATGCTGCGTCTGAAGGTCGGTGGCGCTGCCGCCAAGTTTGTCATCTTCATGGAGAACTCCATGAATTCGTACATGCTCGACGCCCGACCCCCGGACGGTTCTCTTGGTGAGAGTTGTCTGGACGACCTTGGCACGGGCTGGCACCACAAGTTTTCAAAATACACCATGGCCATGCTCGACGGTCACGCCGAGTTCCGCTACATCGACACGCGCTACACCCGGAGCGAGGCCTACGACATTTGGGCGGAACCCTACACATCCACCAGCTTCGGCGGCGCTCCGACCATCCCGTCTCGGTAGAAGGTTCACCCAGGCAGGAGTCGATTCACACGGGCAGGATGCCTGAGCCACTTTCGTGCAGTTCCCGGAGGATATCTCTCTGTTCGACGATGCCGACGACCTGTCGCGACTGCGGCCCGGAGATCACCGGCAAAGAGCCGATATCGCCTTTCTGGAACACAGCCAACGCTTCGACCAGTGTCATTTCGGCGTGGACCGGCATCGTTGTCGGGTCCGCGAAGTCCATGGCGGTCATCGCCCGGGCAAGATAAGGTGAGTAGATGATTTCTCGGAGTTGGTTAAAGCGGACCACGCCGAGAAGTTCCCGTTTTTCATCAATGATCGGGAACTGGTTGAACCTGGACTGCTCGACGAAGTGGAGCACCTCGTCGAACGTGGCGTTGGCGGGGAGGCATTTGACGTTGCTTCGCATGACGTGGCGGACCAAGAGCTCGCCCGAATGGTGACGCTTGCCGACAGCGAACAGCCCCAGCGCGCGTTGTAAAGATTGCACGGTGAGCCTGACGGCCGACGCGCCGCCAACGGTGGGGCCCGCGCGGCGAAGAAGGGTCACGGCTTTCACTTCTCCCGCCTGTTTGATGACCCATTTGGTTAGCAGCGGGCCGGTTGTCTCGAAGATGACGACGCTGCCCAGGACGATCGCGGCGAAGCGTTGTGCCCAATCATGTTCCCAGTACGCAGTGACGAAGTCCGCCAGTCCGATGACGACAGCCGCCTGGCAGAGCAAGGCTGCGCCGAGATGCCGCCCCAACTCCGTGGATTCTCCGGCCCACCTTCGCCCGAGATGCGTTCCCAGCAGTTTGCCGGCCAGCCGACAGATTACATAGGCGATGCCGCAGAGATGCAGGTCTGCCAGATCGGCCAGGTGCAGTTGGAATCCCGCGATGACGAAAAAACCGACCAGGATAGGCCGTCCGATCATGTTGAGGGAGTCTTTGATCCGGTCGGGGTCGATGGCCGCGTTCGCGAAAGTGGCGCCGGTACAAAGGGCCGTGAGCAGGAAGTTGTATGAAAGATAGTGCTGTTTCAGCAACCAGCCTTCGCCCGCGCCGCAGACGATCAAACTCGCCACGAGGATCAGGATCGTTTCGGAAACCGGTAGCTTGGAGTGGATGATGCTGATCATCGCCCCCAGGAGCATGCCCATGGCCAGGCTCCCCATCGTCGTGGCGGCCATGTCGAGCCAGATCCCACTCGGAGAGAGTGCGACGGAACCCAGAACGCCGGAGGCGGCCATCACGAGAAAGCAGACGTTGAACATCACGATGCACAGGACGTTGTTGACGCCTGTCAGGCTGAGGATCATGTCGGTGACAGGTCCCTTGGCGTCGTATTCGCTGAGGACGGACATGGTTGCGGCGGGGGCGGTCGCAATGGCGGCGAATCCAGATAATGCGGCAAAGGCCAGCACGATTGCCGGAGGCACGTCCTGCGCCACGAAGAGACCGGCCGCTGTCATCCCGGCGAAGACCAGCAGAAAAGTCAGGCCGGACTCGGCGAGGGATATCTTGAGGAGCTTCCCTCCGACGGCCTTTAGATGGCGTGCTTCAAAAACGCCCCCGATCGAGAAGAGGATGATCCCCAATCCCAGGTCTTTAATAGCCTTGAGCGGTGCTTCGGCTTCCGCCAATTCTTGAGCCGCCTCCGTGCTTGCCCCGCCGAGGACGTTCCCCCCAATGTCGAGCAGCCAATACAGCATCAGCTTGAGCATTGCGCCGGCGGCAAGGTATCCGACGACGCGCGGGATGCGAAGCGCGCGTGCAGCGAGTCCGCCGGTGATTGCCGCGGCCAGCAACAGGCCGAACAGCAATCCCGGTCCAGGCACGCTCGCCAATGCGATGCCATGATGTGCAAGCATCTGGTCCGGCACGGTTTTCTCCGCCAGGGACCGCGGCAGATGAACTTGGGGCTCATCGAGCAATTCGACGCCAGCAATGCCAGCTTCCGCGGTTATGGCAGTATTGTTCCATACCTGGCATCATCGCAAAAGGGGAAAAGCGAACTGAAAGGAGTATGAGCTGTTTGGCACAGTTGTTCGTGATTGGCTGGCACTGAAGTTGGGTACGCAATCCGAGCTCCGGGCGCAAGCGATCGGGTCCGAAAGGCTACAATCTACCGCGCGGGCACCCTCGCCACGTTTGACTGAGGCGATATCTGTACGAAAAAAAACTAGGTTGGCAAAACTGCCTTGAGTTCTTGTGGGGACTTTCGACGAT
>CAZTAR010000096.1:0-12560 GCA_964611695.1 uncultured Planctomycetaceae bacterium
CGGCTCTGATCTCCGCCACAGAGAATGCCATCTCATACCTAAAATGCTCTAGAGCAGTTAACGATTGAGTGTGGCACCGGCGTCTCGCCGGTGGAAGCAAGGCGGCCGAGTGTCGTTGCCTCACCGGCGAGACGCCGGTGCCACATATCAACGTGAAACGCTGTAGAGGATTCTGTTTTGCGAGAGCAGGGACCGAGAAGGGATTCTCGGTCCAGTGTAGCGATAGCGATCAGCCTTTCAGCTATCAGCTTTTCTCGTCCCGCAATGTGTGTGGTTCGCCGCGGCGGGTGGCGACGAGGCATAGCCCGATCAGGAACAGGGCGAGGAAACCGGCCGTTCGCAGGTTGAAGTGTATCTCCCCGGCGGCGATGTCTTCATCAGGCAAGCCGTAGAAGCTGCGAGCCCATGCTCCTTCCGCCTCTCTCGAGACGATCAGCGCAAGGCCGTTGTTGGCGATGTGGATGAGAATCGCGGGATAGATCGAGCCGGTTCGCAGGCAAACGAATGCGAGCAGAATGCCCATGAGGCTGACGATGGGGATCTTCTCAATATAGATGTGGTAGACGCCGAACAGGATGCCGACGGCCAAGACCAGTTTGAGCGTCGAAAGCCGCTCTCGCAATCCCGCGAGAAGAAACCCTCGAAATACAAACTCCTCACAGATGCCGGGCAGGATGGCGAAGGCGAGCAGGACGGTGATGAAGGAACCGCCGGTGATGATTTCCGCCTGCTGCCGGAGGGCCTCATTCGAGGTGAGCGACGACGGGAGCCAGGTCTGTTGAAACTGCTGCAATAGAAGGGACAAGGGGACGATCGAGATTGCGAGGAGGAGTGCGCCCATGGCGTGGTGCGGGCGGGGCATTCGCAGCGAGAAAGTCCTTCTCGGATCGATCTTGAGGTACCACGCCGCGAAAAGGACAGGGCCAGCGAAGATCGCCACTTGGGCGACGGAGATGACCCACTTGAACCGAGCGCCGCTCGAATCGACACCGAGCATGTAGGATTGCCAGTAGAAGTTCAACGGGAAAATCACGGCGATCATGAGTAGCGCGAGCGCGGTCGAGGGATATGTTCGAGGCCGGAAGAACCGTCGCCGCAACATCGCCTTGTAGCTGCCGACGTCGCTGAAGAGTACGGCTTCGTTGCCGTAGACGCGCGCCGCCACGGCGACGGCGGCTGCGGCGTACAGGCAGGTGGAGAGGAGGCTCACGGTGATGGCGGGGAAATCGTAGCGACCGAGGAAGAGTTCGCGCATGAGGACGACGACGTTCGCCACGGGAATGACCAGCATCATGCCTTCGAGGTCGACCGTCGGCATGTAGGCCACGATCATCGCCGGGATGATGGCCGCCATCATGACAGGCATCATGTAGTTCTGCGCTTCCTTGAAGGTCCTCGCGAAGCTGCACGCCGCGAGCATGACGGCGCCGAACAGCACGGCGAAAGGGATCATCGAAAGGAGCACGACCGGCGCGGCCGTGGTGAGGAAGCTGGACTGCTGTTCTTTCGCTTCTTGTTCAAGAAGTTCTCGGCGTTGGATGTAGTCGTGCTGATGGTATTCACTCGGTGTCGTGGTCGTGCTCGCGTCGGCCTGTTGCGAAGCGGCGGTCTTTTCGATCATCTCCTCGACGGCGAGGGCTTCGGCCCGGCGAGAAGGCTGGGCGGAGGATGCAAGCTGATCGAGGCGGCTGAAGTGCACCATCGCCGTCATGGATGCGAGGTTCAGGGTGGTGCTGAACATCGCGATGGTCACGATGACGCCGAACTTGCCCGCGACGATCTGTCCGACCGGCACGGGAGAAACCGCCAACGTCTCCAGAGTTCCGCGTTCACGCTCACCGGCCGTCAAATCGATGGCCGGGTACATCGCGCCGGTGACGGTCATGGTGACGAGGAGAAACGGCACGACCATCGCGAGGATCTTCGCGAATTGCTGATCGGGACCGGCGGTCGATACGCCGCTTTCGATGAGTGGCGTGAGGAGCGCTTCGCCTTGGGGGACCTCCTCCAGTCTGGTCTGAACGATTCGTTCGGCCTCGTTCGCCATGATGCGGCGGAGTTGTGTAAAGACGAACTCGGATCTGGGACTGGTGTCGTTGTAGACGAGTTGCACGATTCGGTTTGTCGCGTCGGCGGGATCGTCCGGGTTCGGGGGGGGATCAACCAAGATGCCGACGTGGTATTGCTCTTTGGTGACGAGGTCCCAGAGTGATTGGTCCGGGCCGACGACTTCAATGTTGACGTGGTCGGCCTGGAGATAGGCTAAGAGGCCTGCGCCGGGATCGACTGTTTCTTCACCGGCGGCTTCGGCCGCTCTCTCGTATTCGGCGAGTTGCTTCTCCCGATCGGCGTCTTCGCGGGCGAGGATGCCCTCTAGCCAGGTGCGGTGCGCCTCTGTCGGGACGCAGATCGAATAGTGCTCGGCCTGCCGGCGGCCTGTTTCGGTGCGCAGCGCTTCGACCAAGACGATCATCAGTAGGGGGTAGAGGACAATCGGGACAAGGACCATGGCGAGGAGCGTCCGCTTGTCGCGCAACGTGTCCACCAGCTCCTTGCGATAGACAACCCAAACACGTCTGTATCGACCCAATTCATTCCCCAGTGGTTACTTGGCGGCCATTCTGTCGTCATTGTGCGGAACACCTCTGAGCACGTGCTCTTCCTGGCCGCACAGTTTCAAGAATATTTCACTGAGGCGTTGGCGGCCCGCCTTTTTTCGGAGAGTCTCCAGAGTGCCTTCTCCCACGAGGATGCCCTCGTGGATGAGGCCGAAGCGGTTGCAAAGCGTTTCCGCCTCATCGAGGTAGTGCGTCGACATGATGACGGCCTTGCCTCGGTTGCCTTCGGCACGGATGAAATCTAAAACGATTCGGTTGGTCAGGACGTCCAGGCCGAGGGTGGGTTCGTCCATGACAAGGATCGGCGGATCCCCCATGAGCGCGCGGGCGATGTTGGTGCGTTGCTTCTGGCCCGTGGAAAGACCGCCGCATCGGAGGCCCGCGAAGTCGGCCATGTCCAGCCAGTCGATCAAGACTTCGATGCGTCGTTTGATGGCGAGGGCGTCCATGCCGATGAGTTCGCCGAAATAGCGGAGCAATTCTCGCGGGTTGAGGCGTTGGTAGAGGCCTGTGCTGGCGGTGAGGTATCCGAGCGAGCGTTTCGCCTGCTCGCGCTGAGTCTGCACGTCGAAACCGTTGAGTCGAGCGGTGCCCGAGGTTGGGGTGAGGAGCCCACTCGCCATTCGTAGGGCGGTGGTCTTGCCGGCGCCGTTGGGGCCGAGGAGGCCGTAGATTTCGCCGGCCTTCAAGTGGAAAGAGAGGCCGTTGACGGCGAGCTTCTCTCCGCCTTCGGTCGTCGGAAACATCTTGGTGAGATTGCGAACTTCAACCATGTTGCCGGCTACTGTATGCATCTGTCGCTCTAACGCAACCGGTCGGGATCGCTGTTCGGGCTTTTTCGGTTTGGTGAGGCTTGTGTCGTTGATTGTACGATGCCGGCCCACGATGTGTGCGGGGGTCGTATAATGTGCCGGTCGTTGCTGGGTGAGGGTGTTGTAACGATGGCTTTGCTTGTGCTCTGAGGTAACGAGTTGGTCGTTGAGGAGGCGGTTGGTGGTTCTCGTCGGCCACGGGGGGCCGACGCTACCTGAGGTAGGCGTGGAGTTTGATGGGAGAGCGACGTACAAACACGAGTCATCAGTTGGGGCTTCCGATTGATCTGCCGGAGGTTCGGACCACACTGGTGGCGTCGGTGGCGATGATCCAGCCATTCGACAAGGTCTACAGCTATCGGGTTCCGCCGGAATTGGAAGCCGGTGTCAGGCCTGGGATGCGGATTACCGTACCTTTTGGTCGGGGCGATCGGCCGGTTCGGGCGTTTTGCCTCGATGTTAGCAAAGCACCTTGGGAGTCGACGCTCAAGCCGGTCCTCTCTCCCATCGATGACCGGCCGTTGTTGAGTGACCATTTGCTGGAGCTTGGCCGGTGGATGGCCGCTTACTACGCGTCGCCGCTTGGCCGGACGTTGGACTTGATGGTGCCGGCCGCGGCGAAACGCCACGCGGGTTGGAAGAAGGTTCGGTATGCCATTCGGGTTCGGCCGGACGCTAGACTGGTACCAGGTGATTCTGCGATCAGTGAGGCAGCCGGTGGGGACGAAGCTTGTGGCACCGGCGTCTCGCCGGTGGAGCCACCGGCGAGACGCCGGTGCCACAAGTCAGGTGAGCCCGGCGGGAGTGTGACGTCAAAGCAGCAGGCCGTTTTAGATTGGCTGGACCAATCTGGTGGAACGTGCCGGGTGGATGCGTGCTGTGAGTCGGCGGGGTGTGGCTCGGGCGTTTTGAAAACACTGGCGGCGCGGGGCTTGATCCGGATCGAAACGCGTCTTGAACCGGTTCTTCCGAAGCGTGGGTGTGTTGAGCAGCGCGAACCCATCTTTCAGCTCAATCGCGATCAGCAGGCGGCGGTGGGGCAGTTGTCCGCCGCGATCACCTCGGGGCGTTTCTCGGTCGAGGTGCTGTTCGGGGTGACGGGAAGCGGAAAGACGGAATGTTATGTCACGGCGATTCGCAAGGCGCTGAGCGAAGGGCGCCAGGCGATCATGTTGGTCCCGGAGATCGCCTTGACGACGCAGACGATCGAAAGGTTGGCGGTGCGTTTCGATCGGGTGGCGACGGTTCATAGCGGGATGAGCGAAGTGGAGCGTTCGAGGACCTGGGCGGCCATTGCGTCGGGCGAGATTCCCGTGGTCATCGGGACACGGAGTGCGGTCTTCGCGCCGTGTCCGAACCTGGGTTTGATCCTCGTGGATGAAGAGGCGGAGACCAGCTACAAGAGCCAGGCCGCGCCGCGGTACCACACGCGCGACGTTGCCGTCAAGCGGGACCACATCGAGGGGATTCCCGTGGTGCTCGGATCGGCTACGCCTTCACTTGAGACGTGGAAGAATGTCCATCAGCGGGAGCACTATCACCTGATTCGGCTGCCGAAGCGCGTTCGCGGCTTGGCCATGCCGAAGATTCATCTGATCGACATGCGGCAGGAACACCAGGTTCGGCCTGGGCTTCATCTGCTGTCGACGGAGATGGAGACGCACCTGTCGCGGACGTTGGAACGTGGCGAGCAGGCGGTGTTGCTATTGAACAAGCGAGGCTTCGCCAGCTTCCTGCACTGTGCGCAGTGCCGAGCGCCGGTGGTTTGTCCGCATTGCAGCGTGCATATGGTCTTTCACGCGACGACCGAGCTTGCGCATTGTCATTACTGTCGAGCGAAGCTGGCGGTACCGACGCGTTGTCAGATGGCGGGTTGCGGCGGCAAGCTGGTGAAGTTCGGCGTGGGGGTGCAGCGGGTCGAGGCGGAGTTGCGCGAGAAATTTCCCCGGGCTCGGCTTCGTCGCGTCGATTCGGATTCGATGAAACGGACCGAGGATTACGTCGAGGTGCTCGGGGCGTTTGAACGGCGTGAGTGCGATGTCCTCATCGGCACGCAGATGATCGCCAAGGGGCTGGACTTTCCATTCGTTTCGTTTGTCGGGGTGGTGAGCGCCGATACGGCGTTGGCGTTGGATGATTTTCGCTCGGAGGAGCGGACGTTTCAACTCGTGCTGCAGGTCGCGGGCCGAAGCGGTCGGGGGGATGTTCCGGGGCATGTGGCGGTTCAGACTTTTGCCGCGGATACCACACCGATCCAACATGCCGTGCGAGGTGACTACGAGGGTTTTGCGCGGACGGAGCTTGCTCGGCGGAAGCGGGAGATGTTGCCGCCCTACACACGGATGATGCGGATCGTGCCGGCCGATGCGAGTATGAGTAAGCTCCAGCGGGAATCCGGCCTCTTGGCGGAGAACATCCGCGCGACATTGGATCGGCATGGAATTGGGTTCCACATGTTCGGTCCGAACCCCGCGCCGATCAGTCGGTTGAAGGACCGATATCGCTACGACTTGCAGCTCTTCTTCAATTCGGCGACGGCCCTCATGTCCGCCGTGGGTCTCTTCAAGTCGGAAGGGACGCTCAAGGCGCGTGTGCGGAGTCTGGTGGTGGATGTCGATCCCGTCTCGCTGCAATAGACCCATAAGCGGGTTGATCTCATTCGACAATACATCATGGTTGGGCCGGCGATGGGGCGGCACGCCTGTGGCACTGGCGTCTCGCCGGTGATGATCAACGTGAAGCCATGCATTATGGGTGTTCATGAAAGAAGCTGCGACTGTTCATGAGGACACTCAACTTGGTCTTGCTCGTGGCCGATGAAGTCGGAGATCGGGCCGGAAAGCGTTTTGGGGCGCGGCTCGGCTGTAAGGAGTCATTCTCATGAAACAGTTCGCGTGTCCTCGGTGTGGCGGCGAAGATCTGGTGCCTGGCCACATGCACTCAACTGGGGCGGTTCACTTTCGACCATCCGATAGTAAATTTATGACCCTCCATACGGCCGACATCAGCATCGAGGTTCATATGTGTGCTTCGTGCGGATGCGTGACACTTCTCGGAGATGCCGAGAAACTCAAGCATATCCGAAAGGGGCGGGACGCCGAGCTGAATTATTCCAAAGTCGCATCAAGTCGCTCTTGATCGAGTGACGAACCAAGCGCTGGCAGGAACAAGTTAAGACGGGCAGTGGTCCTCGACACGCCAGGCGAAACGTCCTGCTTCAACCTGATCTATTGACGGCTTTCCGGGCGGGAATGTGGCGCGCCAGCGTGTGCGCCGAGCAGTAGAGTTCGGGCCGGACTCTGCACACCAGTTTGGCAATCGCACGTTCTTGCGATGCGCACTTCGGACCGCGTGCGGCACGAGGTGCGTGACGCTCGACGTGTTTTGCCATACGCACGTTGGGCGAAGGATGTCCTCCCGATTCCACAATGAATTCAACCCCGCGAATCCTGCTTCAGGATTCGCGGGGCTGTAGAAAGGGGACACGACAGCTTCTACTTATTCGTATCCGCCTCAATTCACATAATCAAACAAACCGTGTTTTTTTAGGGTCTGTTTTTTCTTGTGAACGCTAACACCCGTGCATGCGGTCACGGCTTCAGTTCAGCACGCCGACTCCCAAGTTCACAACAACGGCCGAACTGTCCACTAGGTCAACCTTGGTATTAAGGTCGCCGGTTTGAATCGTGAGAGAATACGTATGGCCGGTCGCGAATCGCAATGTATAGGTGCCGGCCGCCGTGACTTCAAAAGAATAACCACCGGCGGCGTTAGTGTCCTTGGTTACGCCGGCGAGAGTCACATCGGCGGCCGCGGTTCCCTCACCGTAGTCGTAACGTCCATTCGCGTTGGCGTCGGTGTAGACCACGCCAAGGACGAATGTGCTGTTCGTCGGCGGGGTACCGTAGTCCTGCGTCTGCATGACCGCGTTATACGTCGTCCCGGCATCAGTGTAGCTGCCGGTGATCGCACTGATACCGACTTCGCGAAACGTCTCGGTCAACATTGTCGTCCTGTGCCCGCGTCCCGTGACGCCCGCGTCCAGAAACAAGTCGGTATGTTCCTGCTCCACGGTTTGCGCTTCATCCAGGGCGGCCGTTGATCCGCGCCACGCGAGATTCTCTCCCGCTGCTGTGTACGCGTAGCCTGCGTTCGTGATTCTCTGAAAGGGTGTCGTGCCTTCGGGCGTGTCGTGTTCGAAGTAGTCTCGCGTGAGCATATCCTGGCTGTGCTCCTCGGCGGCGAGATTGAGCGAGGCATTCAACGCGAGCGGTTGTTTGGGATCGCTGGTAATCTGGCTGCCGGCGGGAACTCCCTCGTTGAGCGCGATGCCGACTAACGCGGCCTCGTCAGCGGGCTTGAGTCTGGCGCGGTTGATTCGTTCGAGAGAAAGCTGCTCCATGAGAGAAGCCGCGATCGACGCGGTACCGGACCCACCGGTACTTCCGCCTGGCGTTCCGGTGATGCAGCTAATCGAACCGCCGAATGTGATGGCGACGGCCAACAGGCACCACCCGAAACTCCGACCAGACCGTTTTGTCAAAAAGTGACGCATGGGAATACCTCTCCTTTGACATATCGACGAATCAGAGTCAGACACGAGTATAGCATCCGATCGGCACAATGAACGTCCGATATGGTGTGGATTGTCGGAACCTCCGTTGTACGGCCTGCGCCACAATCGTCCTCCCAATGGCAAGGTGCCGGCGTCTCACCCAATGGTGGTGCTTTCGTCCCAGGTGTTGCAACACTGACGGATTTGAAAAAGAGCCGCACGTGCGGCACAATGCCGCTTCGTGCCAATTCGCGGGTTTTTCGGAGCAACAAATGCGGACTTTTGAGAGATTCACCGAATGGCTGGCCAGTGTCGTCTGGTCGCCGGCATTGTTCTTCCTTCTCCTGGGGTGTGGGCTGCTGTTCTCCATCGTCACGAAGATGGTGCAGCGACGCGCGCTGACCCACGGCATCCACTGCATCCAGGGCAAGTTCGACCAGCCAGGCGACGCGGGCCACATCTCCCACTTCCAGGCGTTGTGCGCCGCGCTCTCAGCAACAATCGGCCTTGGCAATATCGCCGGTGTGGCCACTGCCATCACAATCGGTGGCCCCGGCGCTGTCTTCTGGATGTGGGTCGTGGGCTTCTTCGGCATGGCCCTCAAGTTCGTCGAATGTACTCTCTCGGTCATGTTTCGTGACGAGCGTGATGTCCCGGATCCCAGTGCCCCGGCTCTGGTGAGAAAAGATACCGAGGCCCACGCCCTTGAGTTCAAGGCCAAGCGATTCAAATGCCCCCATTCCGGATGCAGCTTCAAGAACCTGCCGATTGCGGAGTACTGCGCGAGATGCGGTAGGCCGCTGCCCAATGCAAGTGGGCTCCTCGCCGGTCAAACAGCCGACTCGCTGACAAGTGGAGATGCGGAGGCGACATCGCGTGGCGAAGTGCGTGGCGGCCCCATGTGGTATATCCAGAAGGCGCTCGTCGAGCCGCTGAAGGCCCGCGGCAATCCGATGTGGATGGTGTTCAAAGTCTTGGCGGTGGTCTACGCCCTGATCGTCGCGGTCGCGTCGTTTGGTGGCGGAAACATGTATCAATCGTGGAATGTGGGCAACACCGTGAGTGCCACCTTCGGCGTGGACCCGAGGGTCACAGGGTTGGTCATCGCGTTCTTTGTGTCGCTCGTGATCATCGGCGGTATCAAGCGAATCGGCGCGGTTGCCAGCAAGCTCGTGCCGTTTATGTGCGTGGTTTACGTGCTGGGGGCCTTGTATGTGTTGTTGCAAAACGCATCGGTGATCCCCGAAATGTTCGTCCTGATTTTCAAAGCCGCTTTCAATCAGACGGCCGGTGAGGGTGCTTTCGCGGGAATCGGTGTGTACGCGGCGTTTGAAGTCGGCCTGCGCCGCGCCCTCTTCTCCAACGAAGGCGGGCAAGGCTCGGCCGCGATTGCCCATGCGGCCGCCAAAACCGATGAACCGATCCGAGAAGGCGTCGTTGCCGCGATCGGGCCATTCATCGACACGATCGTCATCTGCACAATGACCGCCATGGTCATCCTCAGCACCGGCACCTGGAACCGGCCAGCGATTGGCACGGTCTCGGCCGTCAACGGCGATGTCATCACCGTCGCAATGACACCGGATTCCGAAATCCCCGACAAGCTTCGCGGACCGCACTACGCCGATCTCGCCGATGAGGACGTGGAACTTTGGGTGCTCGTTGAACGCCCGCAAGGCGAGGCCCCCACCCGGCTGACAGCGAAGAAACACAAGTCGCTCCACGATCTGACGGCCGATCAGCTTATCGCGATTTCCTCTTTTGACATGACGCTGACGCGGGAGGGAGAGGAGAAAGACCCCGAGGCCTACAAGGAGAAGGAAGCGAAGATTGCCCCGGGCCAGCCCGTACATCTCGCGATCGACGCTGCGCAGATCACGCGATTCGCACTCGACACAGCCGGCGTTGGCGTTGGCCGGTGGATTATCGTCGTCGGCGTTTGCCTCTTTGCATTCAGCACGATGATCAGTTGGAGCTATTACGGCGAGAAGGGAACGGAGTTCTTGCTGGGGCCAGCCGCGATCCTGCCGTACAAGATCCTCTTCGTCATCGCGATTTTCCTGGCGTGTACGATCCAGGGCTTCGAGACGGTTTACGACTTCTCAGACGCGATGGTCGGCTTGACGGTTTTCTGCAACCTGCCGGCTTGTCTGCTGTTGATGCCGGTCCTGATCCGCGCCAGCCGCCACTACTTCTACCGCCTCGACTCAGGCCAGATGCCGCGAACAAAGTGAGCGTAGCGTCGGCCCCCAGTGGCCGACGGGGAAAACCGGTGTGTCTGCACCCTGCGAAGTCGGGCGATGACCGCTTGCTGACGCGCGCGGCTCCGATCACCGCCGGCGTCGGAGGAATAAAGCGCCAACGGCGAGCAGGCAAAGTGAAGCCGGCTCGGGCATCGTCAGGTCGACAACGAGGTTGTCGATGGCGAGATGGTGGTTGAGCGTAGATTGCGTTGCGGCCGCCGCAAGTTCATACGAATCGAAACCGCCGATGAGCAGTTTGTCGAATCCGTTGGGTTCATTCAAGCCCAGGACTCCGCCGGAAGTGAGGCTGACCGCACCGGAGTCAATCACGATGGAATTACTCAACAGTTCCCAGTGGATGTGGGTGATTGGGGAGGAAAAACCGTTGCCGACGTTCAGCTCAATCGCAAACATCTCGGCACTGTCTTCGGCGGTGATTGAGGTGAGATAATAGCTGCCGCTGCCGGGATAATGGAAGGCTCCCGAGAAGCCGCCGTTGCCCCCCGTCGGGTCAAACAGGATGTGGGCAGTACTCTCGACCGAGATGACCATTTCGTCTTCGGTGTAGCCACTGAGGCTCTGCGATTGCGCGACATCGTTAAAGTTTGCGAACCGGTCAACGTCGTCCACCGCCGAGCCTGGACCCACGCTGACGATGGCGGCGGTGGCTGGTAATGTAATCGTGACAATCGCGAAGACGGCGACAAGAACGCAAACTCTGTGAATGCTCATATCTTCCCTCCGTGAGACCTCTACCCACTGTTCGCGATTGTAGCGAAAATGGGACTCGATGGCAACCATTGGGGCAGGATATTTTCGGCCTCCACACGCCAAAGCGACCACGGTGTTGCGGCTGAGCCGTCGAGCCAGCCGGGGATGACATTCAGACTGGTAACACCAACCGAGAACCGCCACCGCCCTTGATTTTCGGACGCCACTTTACATACAATGGATGTTCCAGAGGGAGAAACAAGCCTTACGTACGACCCAGCGGGGCGCCTCGATCCGTCCAAACCTAAGCCCCGTCTTGAATCAAGCTGTTTGTGAACGGTGTCGCCAGAGTACCGAAACACAATGCCGTACCTTTAATTCGCGAGGTCAGCGGTCATGTCGAAAAACGCCTTAGTCTGCGCGCTGCTTCTTGGCGTGTTCGCACTCCCCAGTTTGGCACAAGAAAACGAGGAACAGAACAAGATTCTCATTCAGGGACAAGAGCACGATATCTACCCCGCTGACACACTTCGTGCTCGTGGTTTCGATGTGCCGGAGATACCGCGCGATCAGAATGCCGCGTGGGTCTATGTGGACGCCATGAACGCGGTCGTCCCATTGCCGAGCGAGCTGAACACCGCTTTTTATGCCGCGGTCGATGGCCAGTGGCCCGAAGGTGAAGAGGGCGAGCGGCTTGCTCAGTGGCTCGGCTCGAACATGGAATCGCTCGACCTGGTGCGGCAGGCTTCCGTCATGGAGCAATACTGCATGCCGCTTAGCCGTGGCGAGAGTGACGCGTTGATCGCCGTGAGGCTGCCGGCGCTTTCGCCTGCGCGGCAATTGGCGAGGATGCTCTCAGCCGAAGCGACGTACCAACTGTCACAAGGAAACGGCGAGGCGGCCATCGACGCGATGTTGACCTGTCAGCGGTTCGGCAACCAAGTCGCCAACGGTGTCACACTCATCGAGGGCCTGGTCGGCATGCGGATGAACGGTATTGCCGGCCAGGGCATGAATCGTGTGGCCGAGTCGGGCGTTTGCAAGCCGGAGGTGCTCAAGGCAGCCGTGGCCGAAATGGAGGCCTTGGATAACACATTCCCCACGTTTGAACGGATGCTGCGAGCCGAGCGGATTTTTGCCGAATCGTACATCGATGATGCGATCGAAAACCCGGGGATCATGGGGGCGATGGAGAATGGCGATTGGCCGGCAGCTCAGTCGAGACCAAACAGATGGGGGGATCTGGCGATCCGGTTGAAACGCCTCTACCTGCCGGATCGTGCGATCAAGAAACACTTTCGCCACCATTACGACGCGCTCATCAAGGCGACGCGCCACGAAGACGGTACCGTCGGCATGGTGCTCGATGAGGCGGACCTCTTTAACCAGATTCCCGGCTGGGATGTCTTGGCGAGAGTCTACATTCCCTCGCTGAGCCGATTGCATGAGCTCACCCTCATGGCCGAGAGCAATACAACCCGCACACGCTTGAAGCTGGCGGTCGCGGCTTACAGTGCGGAGCACGGCGAACCCCCTTCATCGCTTGAGGCTCTCGTACCCGGTTACACGGAGTCGGTCCCGGTCGACCCCATGACAGGCTATGACTTCGAGTACGCCGTGT
>CAZTAR010000097.1:0-12542 GCA_964611695.1 uncultured Planctomycetaceae bacterium
GCAACGTCATCGCCACCGCCGTCAAAGCACAGATTGTCAAGATTAGGGTCTTCATGATGTTGATTCCTTCCTTCTGTGAATGCCGCTGAATCGAGCTCATATCCTCCTACGCCCACTGCACGGCAACCAGGTCAGTTCTACCAGGCGCATTCCACCTCTATTCGCATTCCACCTCGAACACCTCGAAGGCATCGATTCCGCCTTCGTCGATCGAATTGTTCGGCACGTCCTCCACGCTGAAGCGGACTTGCATCTGATCGGTCAACACGGTGATATAGTGGGTGATGTAGACCGCGTGTTCAAACCACTCGTTTTCGAGGTTGGCAACTGTTTCAACCGGGAACCACGTGCCCCCTGCGTTGTTGGAGATTTCGACGTTCATCGGGTCTCCATCCTGATCGTCATTGGCCCAATACCGGGCATACCTCAAAACCGGATTGGCCGCGGTGCTCAGGTCGAAGACGGGCGAAACCAGAATGGTCGGTCCGCCATCAACATCTGAGTTGTCGTCCAGGTTTTCCGTGAGGTAGCACTGGCCGGAACCGTCGTAGTCCTCCGCCGGATCCTGTCGGTCGCCTCCGCCGACGGGAACACCCCGTTCCCACGCTCCGCCGGCCAGGCTCGGATCGTTTGAAACCGTCCAACCCTGGTCGGTCTCGAAGTCGTCGTCCATGATGCTGATGAAGTTGCCAACAAAGGCGACGTAGGCGGCCGAAGCCCCCGCTGGTGGATCGTACACGACTCCCGTCGCATCCCCTTCGGCACTAAAGTAGTACTCGGGCGTATCCCCGCAATCCGGCGGTGGCAGCGTCGCACGGTACAGTTCACCTGAAACCTGTGTCAGTGCCACTTCGTGGAATGCGCCGTCATCATACCGGTAGTGCAGCAGCGCCGTGCCGGGCAGCAAAGTGTCGTTACCCTCGAAAATCTCCACGTCAATCGTCGTCGGCACGCCGGGCGGCACGAACTCCGGCCCTTCCCCAACCATGGCCATCGTCAGGGGAACAAAGAACGGTGGATAGTCATTGGTGAGTTCAACGTCATCCAAACCAATCCGGCCCTGGGCGGAACCGTATGAAGCGCCGAAGTCGAATCGGATTGCCTCGATATTCGTCAGATCCAGGCCGCTGCCGTTGGTCTCGAAGTCGGTCAACCGAATCCGGACCGTGTTGAATTCGTTTGCCCAGCCAGCGCCGGAGCCCGAACCGGTTCGCAGATAGGTCCGCGTGATCCGACCGTAGCCCTCGAAATCAATCGAACTGCTCGTGCCGCCCCCATCGCGCAAGGTGGCGGAAAAACTCAGTGGACTGTTGAGCGCGTCGGTCCGGGGATGCCGCGTACCCTGGCAGGCGCGGAAGGAAAGAAACGTATAGCGCGTGAAATCCCGTTCGCCCTGTATCACTTCAAGTTCATAGGCGCGATCCGAACCCGCCGACCAATCAAAGACAGCGCAATGGCCGTTGTCGCCGGTGTATCGGTACATCGTCATACCGTTGGACGGCTGGGAGCCCGTCCAGGCGAAGGATTCATCCTGCTCCTGCATCAAGACTTCGTTGAGGTTCTCAACGTTAAACACCACACTCCCGCCGGAACTGCTTGTCGAGGTGCCGGTCTCCGTCTGGTAATCATCGATCACGAGATTCTCAACCGATTCGGCATCGCGATAGTAGTTCGCGATGATCACGTTCCCGGGAATGCCCACGGGATGGAACGTCTCGTACATTCTGGCGAGGAAGTCTTTGGCAACCAAGTTGTTCTCGACATAGAGCTTCACGAGCGGCAGATAATACCCCCGCACCACCTCATGGGTGGCGGCCCGACCGATCAGATCGGGGCCGTCCGCCACGGAAGAACCGCCGCCGTCATGGAAGTCACCATGCCCGGCCCCGTGCACATAAACAACCTGCTTGTTGCCGAAGGCCCGCTCGTAGAAGGCGAGAGGTTTGGAATTACTCGAACTCGGCGAGCCCGTCACATCAGCGTCTGCCCCCGCGATGAACAAATGGTAATTCACGTCATGTGGCGTCGAGGCGGACGCTGGCGAAACGTGCGTCACGGGGCACATGCTGCTGACCAGCACGATGTCGTCGAGTGTGAAGTTGCTCGGCGTGTAATCGCCTGTCCGAATGCGTGTATGAGCTCGCACAACGCCTTCCGCGCCTCGGCTGTGGCCAATCCATGTAATGCGATGGGAATCGATGTGCCCGTTCAAGACGCCACCCTGGATTGTGGCTTGGTTACCGATGATGTAGTCGGTGTTGGTCAACGTGGTTGTTGAAGCAGTCTCAATGCCTGGCCCGGTGTTGTTCTCGTGGCTCATCACGATGTAGCCGTACGATGCCAGGTGGTAGCCGATGTGGTCGTACCATATGTGCTCGTGTCCGTTCCCGTGGCTGACCACGACCAACGGCAATTCGCCCATCGATGCGATATCTGTCGGGAAGTACGTATCCTGGCCAAGCCACGAACCGCCGCTATATAGAACCTCCGTCACCGCCAGGGGGCCCGAGGCAGTCGTGTCGCGGACGATGTAGCACCCGGCCTCATTCCCCAGACCGTCGATGGCATCGCCTGTGTCTAGCAGCCCGTTCTGGTTGCAGTCCACGACGATGTCGTAGCCGACACCGAGCCCCAACCCGGCATCACCGTCAAGATCATACGCGTTGGCAAGGGTGAACGTGTTTGCCTGAATCGTGGGGCCACCGAACGTTTCCGTCTGCGGCCCGCTGGGACGCACGTCCGTCAGAGCCCGATCGACCTGCCATTGCCCGGAGGATTTGGCCTCGACGACATAGATATCGCAGGGGCCGGATATGCCTGGGAATCGATACGGATCAACAGCGAGTTCCACCGTTCCGCTTTCGTGGAAAGCCCGCACGTACTCGAAGTATGGATACCCACTCATCGAGTTGCCTGCCAGTTGTGTTGCGGTGGGCTCGACCTGCGTGTTAAGCAGTGCATCGACAAAAAGCCAGATGTCAGCACCATTCGTCAGCGTATCCAGGTTCATGTCGGCCTGGTCTATGTCGCAGCCCGGATACGCAGCGGCATAGCCGGCCGGATCAACAAGTGCGAGCACAAACGGCCCGGCATCGTCGATTGTCAAACCTCCGCTGCAATCAAGGTCGCCAGGGACACCTCGAACGCTCCCCGGAAATGCGAGTACGCCGGCAATGATCATGAAAGTTGTGACGATCTTTGCGTGGATTCTCATGGCAACCTTCCCCTTTCGTTGTGGATCATCAGTATGATCCGAAACGCCTTCCTGTCCTTTTTGAGTCTTCAGGATAACAAGGCATGATTAATAAGAATGCATGCCTTCTCTCCGCCAATGTCTGAGCACACTGAGATACCCAACACAGTGATCCGATTATACCACATCATCGCAAAAAAAGAGTGATCCCGCGGGAGATCTCGGCGGGATTCGCTGTTTTCGAGAGCACGTACAGTCTGCCCTGCGGGTCGACCGTTGATTACTAAGGTTTGCCTCACATGCTGCACGGCCCAGCAGAGTTGGACCGCGCCACCCTGAACCACCCATCCACCGACGCGTCGCGATGCACTTGGCTGCTTTCGCTTGCGGATTTTAGCTCAGCTCTGTTGGTGCCGAACGATCTCGCCAGTGGAAAGATACACCACATCCTCGGCGATATTGGTGGCATGATCCGCAATGCGTTCCAGATTCTTGGCGACGGACAGAATGTCAAGGTAGGCTGCTAGCGAATCCGGGTTTCCAGCCCCTTCGACAACGACGCGACGGATGATCTGGGCATACGTGGCGTCGACCGTTTCGTCTTCCACAAGCACCTTTTGCCCACCAACGATGTTCTGATCACCGTAGGCCTGAACCGCGGTACGAAGCATATGCTGGACGCTTCCTGCCATCTCGCGGACCGTCGTGACGTGATTGCCAACAGCGCCGAAATCGAGGTGTTCCGCACGCTCCGCAATGTTCACCGCACAGTCGGCGATCCGCTCCAAATCGTTGTTGACCTTCAAAATTGTGCAGAGCAGCCGAAGATCGCACCCCACCGGTTGATACAAAGCCATGAGGCGGACGGTTTCCGCTTCGATACGAACTTCTTCGGCATCCACTTCCTGATCTCGGTTGATGACCCTGTGGGCCAATTTCTTATTGTGATCGATCACCGCCTCGCAGGCTTCCTGAAGAATATCCTCTACCAGGCTGGCCATCCGAAGAGATCGGCGTTGCAGCTCATCCAACAATTGAACGAAGTGTGCGGTCATGGTGTTTATCCAAATCGGCCGGAAATGTAATCTTGAGTCTTGGGATTCGCGGGCTTTGTGAACATCCTGTCCGTGTCATCGACCTCAATGAGTTCTCCCATATACATGAACGCGGTCACATCGGAAACGCGGGCTGCTTGTTGCATGTTATGCGTGACGAGCACAACGGTGAATCGGGTCTTCAACTCGTGAATCAGGTCCTCGATACGTGCCGTGGCGATCGGGTCGAGGGCGGAACACGGTTCATCCATCAAAAGAACTTCCGGTTGGAGTGCGATGGCGCGGGCGATGCATAGCCGTTGTTGCTGACCGCCGGAGAGTGCGAGCGCGCTCCCGTGCAGTTTGTCCTTGACTTCATCCCACAACGCTGATTGCCGGAGAGCACGTTGGACCAACTCGTCCATGTTGCCTCTGTAGCCGTTAATCTTCGGGCCCCATGCAATGTTCTTGTAGATGGACTTGGGAAATGGATTGGGTTTCTGGAAAACCATCCCAATGCGACGGCGGAGGGCCACCGGGTCGGCACCAGAAGCGTAAAGATCATCGCCGCGGAATACGACGCTTCCTTCAACCCGCACGCCTGGAACGAAGTCGTTCATCCTGTTCATCGTTCGAAGAAGAGTACTCTTACCACATCCGGAAGGACCAATGATGGCCGTCACCTGATTGGCGAAAAAAGACATGGACACATCTTTGACAGCCTCAAATGCGCCATAATGAAAGGTCAAATGCTCCGTACGAATCACCTCATCGCGAACAGGAGGGCTGTTGGGAACATCGAGACTCAACTGCGCTTTCTTGTCCATCGCCATTGGAGTGCTCATCCGCCCAAATCGATTCGGCTGTTTCATCAAAGTTACCACAATCGCTTCCTCTGTTTCCAGGCGCGAATACCGATTGCCAAAGCGTTCATTGATAGCAGCACCCCAAGCATCACAATGATGCCGGCGGCGGCGAGATTGTGAAACTCGGGTTGAGGCTCATCAAGCCAGTTGTAGACCTGAATCGGCATGGCCGTGAAATCGCTCCTGAGTCCATCCGGCACGGCGGTGCAAAACGTTAGCCCCCCCAGCATGATCAGCGGCGCCGTCTCGCCGACAGCGCGGGACAGGGACAGGATGACACCTGTGATGATGCCCGGCAGCGCGGCCGGCAAAACGTGGGCTCGCACGGTCTGCCACTTTGTCGCACCAAGCGCATAAGCGGCCTGCCGAATGGAGTTGGGAACCGCGGCAAGCGCCTCCCGGCTGGCGATGATGACGACGGGCAACACCAGCAGGCTGAGCGTCAAACCTCCCGAGAGAACACTCCGATCGAAGTGAAGCCATCGCACGAACACGGCCAGCCCCAGTATGCCGTAAACCACCGACGGAACTCCGGCGAGATTGGCAATGTTCAGCCGGATCAAGCGAGTAAAACGGTTATCGCCTGCAAACTCTTCCAAATAAAGGGCGGCCCCGACACCGATTGGGATGGAGACGATAATAGTAATGCCCGTTAACCACAGGGTGCCAAACAAAGCACTTTTCAGGCCGGCGTTTTCAGGCCAGAGCCTCGATGGCGGGTTTGTCAGGAATTTCCAACTCAGTAATGACCAGCCTTCTCCGGCGACACTCAGCATCAATACTACCAATACAGCAACCCCGGCGAGTGTAATCGCCAGAAACACACACGCAAATAGACGTGCAATGAGTCGGCGTCGTCGCAAACGGAAATTAAACAAGGTCGCCGGCTGGTTCACTCGTAGGCGCTCCTGAATCGGGCCAACACACGTTGGGCGATGAGATTGATCGATAGCGTTATCAAAAAGAGCACGAGCCCAACAGCGAATATCGTCTGGTACTCTATGGTCCCTGCGGGCGTATCGCCCAGACTCACCTGCACAATATAAGCCGTCATCGTCTGAATGCTCTCAAGTGGGTTGATCGTAAGCTTGGGCGTCAACCCTGCCGCCAATGTGACAGCCATGGTTTCACCGATGGCCCTGGCAAAGGCGAGCAACACGGCGGCCGTCACACCCGATAGACCTGCGGGAAGAACCACACGCATTGACACTTCAAAACGCGTGGCGGACAACGCGTAAGCCGCCTCGCGAAGCGTTCGTGGGACCGCTTGAAACGCGTCATCACAAAGAGAGGCGATCGTTGGAATGATCATCACACCGACAACGATGGCGGCACTCGCGGCGTTAAAAGTATCCGTATCTGGAAAGAGCGGTTTGATCACGACCGGCGTAATGAAAACCAACGCGAAGAATCCGTACACAATCGTTGGAATGCCGGCCAGAATCTCAAGAATAGGCTTGATAGCGGAGCGGAACCAGGCAGGGGCGTATTCGCTCAGAAACAATGCCGACCCGACGCCGACTGGGACCGCAATGAGCAACGCGCCGCCAGCCACCAGAAACGTGCCGCAAACTAACGGCAGGATTCCATAGCTCCTCGGCTCCAACATCGGCGCCCATCGCGTGCCAAAGAGAAAGCTCAGCGGCGACACTACGGAGAAAAAGTCGAGCGATTCCGTCGTGAGGATCCAAATTATCCCGAAGGTGGTGAAGACGGAAATCACGGCGCAGAAGAACAGCGTGCCCCGAATCATCAACTCTTTGATCTGTGCGAGCTTCGTCACCATGGGTTTGTTTTCATCACACCCGGTCGACCATAATCTGCATTCGATCAACGCGACGCACTACGGGCGGGCACAAAAAGAGGAAAGAGGCCAGAGGAAGTGCCTCTGGCCTGCCCCAACCTCTCTCCGCCCCTTGGACTCCCACTCGATATCGCCGTAGTCGAACGACCTCAGAAACTACCTCGGAATACGCCAAAACTGTGCCAAGCCCATTGTGGCACCGCCGTCGCGGCGGTGAAAACACAGGCGAGACGCCTGTGCCACAATTCTGAGATAGTTCCTTATTGACCAACAAACAACTTCGTCAGGTCGGTCTCTCCATCCCGAGCCTCGGCCATCACCGAACCGGTCTTCCCGTCATTCAAACGCTGAAGGCCGGCTTTGTACAGGTCATCGGACAGGGCCACGTAGTTCACCCGCGGATGCTCGACAATCTTCCGGGCGTTTGTGAAGAAAAAGGCAAGAAAACCTATAACTTCGGGTCGCTTGTACGACTCCGCATTGACATAGAAAAACATCGGCCGAGACAGTGGTTTGTAAGCCCCGGAACGAATCACATCCAGATTAGGCTTCACAGGTTTGCCATTATTGTTGTCGATCGCGGCAAGGCTCAGTTTGGCCTTGTTGGCCTCGTAGTAAGAATACCCAAAGTAACCGAGCGCGCCGGGGTCCCCCGCCACACCCATGACGAGAACATTGTCGCTCTCGCTTGCAGTGTAGTCGCTACGGCTCGCTTTTTCCTTGCCCACAATCGCCTTTGTAAAATAGTCAAATGTACCACTGTCTGTTCCCGGTCCATACAGTTTGAGAGGAAGATCAGGGAAGCTCTTGCGAACCTGACGCCAGTTGTTGACTTCGCTGCCGGGTTCCCAGATCTTCTTCAGTTCCGCAACAGTCAGATACTGACAAAATGTGTTCGAAGGGTTCAGCACCACCGCGATGCCATCGATGCCGATCGGCACCTCGATGAATTCGACCCCGACTTCCTTTGCCTTGACAATTTCTGATTTCTTAATGGTCCGCGAGGCGTCACTGATGTCGGTACGCAAATCAGCTCTCGAATCAAGGAACTTTTTGAAACCACCACCGGTGCCGGAGATTCCGACAGTGACACGAACGCCGGAGTTCTCGCCCTGGAAGAGTTCCGCGGCAGCCATCGTGATCGGCGCAACGGTGCTGGATCCATCGATCTTTACCTTGCCCGACAGCTTCTCTTGCGCAGATACGGGGGCAACGAATGCCGCCGAAAAGGCCACACTTGCCAAGATCGCGAACAGTTTCGAACCGTGTCGGGCCTGCCAACCTTCAGCGCGTATATTAAGTAGATTTCTCATCTCTACACCCTTCTGACTAAAGTCCAAACCAGTTGGCCATAAGATCCCAGAAGAAACCTATGAAGCCCGTGAAAAAGGTACCAACCGTGCCCACAAATTCATTAATCCACAACTCCGCCATTCCTCAGTTACCTTTCCGTTAAAACTGTGACTGAACATCTTGCATTGTAACTCACATCATTCTCACTTGACCTACAAACTTATCTTGAATCGCAATCCCCCGACCATGGCGTGTGGATCACCTTTGTCACCGCCGGCATTGGTGATGTATTGAAAGTCCGGACTCACGATAAGCCACGGCGCCACGTGGAAAGCGTAGTAAAGTTCGTACACAGTTTCGCGATCCGCGCGAGGCGCCGCCCACCGGTATTCCCTGGAAAAAATGCCCTGTCCAACCCCGAAACCCATGACGTCTTTATCCCGAGTTGGAATAAGGCCTTCATACTGAACCGCCGCCGACCAAAAATACTCGATACAATTGACGTCTCCGTCAGACCAGCCGTATCGGCCCGCAACCGAAACGCCCTGTTTGTCTTCCGGCTCGTCGTTCTCCTTCCAGGCCATCTGGTCGAATCCGACATAGAAACCCCAATCGCCGCTCTCGACACGAGGTGATAGGGCACCTTGCAGATCGTTGAAGTACTTTTGTTTATGGGTCGGGTCATACCAAGTGCCCGCGCGGTAGTGTCCCCACAATTTTCCTTTTGGCGAGTCAAGTTTCGGCTTGCACCCAACTTCGCCGAAAAACCGGAACTCATCTTCGTCGTGAAATGCCGTATGGATATTCGTTCGCCGGTCCCGGGAATGAGCATCCAGCCCAGCGGCCCGAATGTACACTTGGTCGGTCAAGTTCCAATTAACAAACAACCCTAATCCTTTTTTCGAAGGAATGGTCGCATTGCGAACAAGCAGCCTGTTCAGAAACTGTTTGTCTTCATGCCCTGAAATTTTGCTCGTATCAAACAGGTCCTTCACCGGTTCCATGCGACCAATTCGGTACTCAAGCCGGTCTTCGAAGAAACGCTGCTTGAAGTGCCACTTGTCAACGAAAATCGGTTCTTCCGAGCAGGCGTCGTGGTTCGTCTTGAAGAAGCCGCCGATCTTCTCTTTGTCGAAATCGCTGTCATCGCCGCCCCAGGTCCCCTTGCCGCGAATCCAGAACTCCGCGCCCTTCAGCAGGTTCATCTTTTCGAGATCGAGATAGAGGTTGAAATCATAGCTGCCGGCGGTGTCGTGACCGTTATTGGTTTCCTGCCCGCCGTGCATGTTGACCATGAATTGGTTCATGAAGTCAATCTTGAACTTCACGCCCAGGTCTTCCATTTCCGTGCGAAGGCCACCCCAATCTCCAGTCAGCCACTTGGTCTTCAAAAGATCATATGATTCCGACTCCTTCAGATCCTTCGGAGGAACGAGTGGTTCCGAGCCTGCGTCAAACTCGCCGGAGTCCACTTCCGTTGCATGTGATTCCGCCACCGCCGGGTGATTTTCCTCGGCACTGACTAATCCTGGCAAAAAAAGCGTAAATCCAAACCACCCACATACCAATCCGACCAGACAAAGCAGCCGGCTGAAGACCTGACACTCCACGCGATACTCCTTGTGCTTTCTCCCGGCTCTCTGTGCCGCGGAGATCGTGCCTAATACCTTACGTCCAGCGACGTCCAGTCTTGATTCCTTTCTCAGACCAGGACAAGGTATTGACCTTGTATTAACGCTTTGTTAACCGATTATTAAGAACGTGTTAAGAAAATGGTCGAAGGTCGCGACTCCCCCCCGCCAGAGGAATCAATCCGGTTGCGAAGGCTGTGGAATCTTCATTGTAAACCGCGTACCGATGCCAAGTTCGCTGGCCAAAGAAACACTGCCCCCCATCGACGCAACCGCATGCCGGACGATTGCCAAACCCAGCCCGGTCCCTCGGCTGACTGCCGGAGATCCCTCCGCTTCGGATCGAGCCTGCGCGACTTGGTAGAAACGCTCAAAAACGCGCTCTTGGTCCTGGGGAGGGATGCCGCATCCGTCGTCGGCGACTTCGACGGCAATGGTATTATGCTCGCAACTGAAAATGACCGAGACGTGCCCGCCAACATCCGTAAACTTGATGGCGTTGTCGACAAGATTGTCGAGAACCATTCGGACCAAATCTTCGTCAGCAGTCATTTCGTGCAGATCGGGTGGAATCACGCTGTTCCAGTTGAGTTGTTTCTCCTTGACGCGGTGTTCCCATTGTTCACTCAGTTCGCCGTAGAATTGACGGATGTCAATTGCGGTAGATTTTGTCTCTCTTGACGGCGATTCCACACGTGACAGTGCAAGGAGATCGGAGACCAATGCTTCCAAGCGAGCACTATGCCGATCAATGACCCGAAGAAAACGTCGTGCCGATTCCGCCTCCTCTTCGGCGTTGATGTTCAATACCGTCTCGATGGCCGCGCGGATGGCCGAAAGCGGGGTACGCAGTTCGTGAGAGGCGTTGGCAACAAAATCGGTCTTCATCTGGATCGTGCGCACAATCTCCGTAATGTCCGTAAGTGCCAGGATGCGCCCCACAACCGCCTTGGTGGAAGCCTCGTCTGTGTTGCCGACCACCATCCGCTGTGGGATTTCGATGTCCGAACCACGTGCCAAGAGTGCCACAAAGCTGTCGTGACTGTGAACATCAAGTCGGCACTCACGGGTCGAAGGAAACCTCTGCTTGACGACGCTTGCGTTTTCACCTTCTACGGAAGCACCTTCCAGCGTCGGCAACGGACCATCTCCCAACAGCATGCGCTGCAAGTCGTGTTGCGGCACACACTGTTCAATGGGTCGTCCGACCCAGGCGCGGGCGGCTTGAGGCTCCGCATCCTTAGGATGAAGCAATCTTGCCGCAGCCGGGTTGGACAGGATGATCTTGCCGTCCGGCCCGGCAACAACAACCCCTTCATCAAGTTGGTCTAGCAAAGCCTCAAGGGTTTGGCGCTGCCCGTCAATCGTGCTCATCTGTTTGCCCAAATGGTCACCCATGTCGTTGAGCGATTGAGCCAGACCGGCCAGCTCATCCGAACCATGCACACTGGCACGGGCCTGAAGGTCGCCGCGGGAGAGCCGCGCCGCGATACGCGTGATACGTCGGATCGGGTGGGTCCACAGCCGGGCGAGGCCTTGCGCGAATACAACAGTTGCAACCATGGCCACAACGACGATTGTCCAAACCATTCTGCGCATCGCTTTGCTTCGAGCGCCAATCGTCTTGACGGCCAGGGCGACCCGCACCACTCCCTCGGGTTCATCCGCCGTACCCACGCGAACGGCCACGTACTTGAGCGTGCGACCAAGCGTGTCAGACCACCGTGTGCTCTCACCCCACCCCATCGAAAGGGCTGTTCGAACCTCTTCACGATCGCTATGCGAATCCATTCGCGAAATGTCGGCCTGCGAATCCCCCAACACCCTCCCTTCCGGCGAGATGATCGTCACGCGAAGGCCATCCGCCTCATTCTCGCCCACTTCCTTGGCGATCGCGTCGAGCCGTGCGGAATGGGCAACATCGAACTGTCCACGAGTCAGAGTTCTGAGTGTGATTGCCTGAGCTTTCAGATGCTCCGTCAACTCATCAACGTGGAACTCCTCAAGTTCGCGGACAATCAACAGAGCACAAATCGCCAACGCAATGACCATCAAAGCGGCATGGCCCGCAAACAGCTTCCAAAGAAGCCGACTCGGTCGTTTAGCGCTGAGCGTCACATCTAATCTCCGGATTCCTCACGAAGCGTGTACCCAACCCCGCGAATAGTTTGGATAAGTGTTGAAGCGCTCCCAATCTTTTTCCGCAACGCCGCGACATGCACGTCGATCGTACGGTCCGTCACAACCGCGGACACACCGAGAACCGAATTAATGAGCTGATCCCGACTAAGGACCCGCCCTCGGGCCGCGATAAGCTCCCAAAGGATGCCGAACTCGGTGGCCGTCAGAACGACAACCTTTCCATCGAGCGTCACCTCGCGCCGATCCCGATCCAACCTGATCGGTCCTGCCACAAGAACATCATGTTTTGAAGATGGCTTCACTGTACGACGCAGTAAGGCGTCGAGCCGCGCAAGCAGCAACTTCATTGAAAATGGTTTGGTAATGTAGTCGTCCGCGCCAAGTGCGAACCCAACCAATTCGTCGGCCTCTTCGGCTTTGGCGGTAAGCATCAGAACCGGGACCTCGACAGTGCTCGGTTCGCGCCGAAGCTGGGAGATGACCTGATCTCCAGACATCGAAGGAAGCATTCTGTCGAGGATCTGAACATCGGGCGGATTACGCAACGCCTCTGCCAGGCCGTCTTTGGCATTCTTTACG
>CAZTAR010000098.1:0-12508 GCA_964611695.1 uncultured Planctomycetaceae bacterium
ACCGCTGGGTGTGGAGTGTCTGGATCAGCATTTCGGAGAGCGGCCTCAGGATGGAAAACTGCGCGACATGCCAGCGTTTCTGTTGGAAGAAGCGGGATAAGGCATTGTCGAAGAAGCGACTCTGATCGTATAGCCCGTCGTAGTGGGTCACGCCCCGATGGTTCTTGCGGACAGAAGTGTCGTACTCGTCGCCGATCACCAGGCGGCCGATCCCGCGCTTGCGCACAAGCGGCAGTGCGCCGAATATGAACACTGCCACGGTCCACAGCCTGATCGGGTACTCGTCGCTACGCAGCTTGGCGAAGTCTTGTCGCACGAACGGCAAGTGCCTCAACATCCAGGCAAACAACCGGTCGGAGTTGGTCCAGACACGGGCGGTATTCGGAACGTTCTCCGCGAAATGCCGATGGGCGTTGACGGCGGTAAACCAATGCCGGCCGGATTCGTTGACAAAGATGGGATGTGATTCTCCGCCGATCTCGGTGAGCAAACCGTGGCTCAACAGGCTGTCTTTGCCGCCGCTGGCGAGAATCGCGTGTTTTGAAGGATCGATGTTCCAAGCCGTAGGTTCGTCAGTGGCGGAGGCGTCTTCATCAAAGACGAAACGCGCCCGCAGATACGAGTCCTGCTTGACGACGGGTAACTTGGCAACCTCACCCATCAGAAATGGGTTGGGCTCAAGGAACTTCTTCACGTAGATCTCGCGAGCCGTGTTTTTCGCCATTGCCTCCAGAAACTGGCGGTCCACCTTGTCAAACGGGCCATGCAGGACAATCTCATCGCAGAACAGGCCGTAGTTCAGGGCGACTTGGGCCGCCATCAAACTCGCCAAATTCAGCGCGGCGAGCTCTGACGGATCAAACACATCCTCGTCATAGGAATACTGAAACTCGAAAACGTCCGACAGCCCATCGCGAACAACGTGGTAGGGGCAGACCAGACGGCGCTTCTCGACCTTGACCGGTCCGACTTCAAGCCGGTCGAAGGCCCTCAAAGATTCCAGCGGGCTATCCTGCTTCGGCATCAGTGCAGTCCTTCTTGCAGATCACCGCACCCTACGCCTTTGCCGTGGGTGCAGTCTTTCGGTGTGCATGCATGTTCGAGGTGAGTACGTCGACTACACCGCGACCACCTTCAAGTAGCACGTCATGTGTGGGAAGGCCGGTGGCGGTCTGAATCATTCGACAGGCTTCGGGGACGGCGGCCGCGTCCATACCTTCATGGTTGAGCGTGATTGCGACCACCGGCTTCCCGGAGATCAGTTCGATGGCCTTGATTTGTTGTTCGAGCGGGTGAATCGGGTATCCCGGAAAACCGTCATACTCCGGTCGCGCGGGGGCGTGCTGGAGGACGACGACATCCGGACGACCGGCCGCCAGAATCTCGAAACCGCCCGGATAGGCAGGGTTCATCAGGCTCCCCTGACCTTCAATCATGATCGCGTCGGGCTTCTGCTCCCGCCACGCACTCCAGACGGCGTGCTCAATCTCGCCGGCAACGAAGTCATTGATCAGCGAGTCCATGATCACACTATAACGGGCGCCCTGCATCCACGCCGTCTGTCCCGTTCCGACCAACTCCGCTCGCATCCCGGCTGCCTCGAAGCCGTCAACCAGCAGCCAGGCCGTTGTCCGTTTGCCGACGGCGGAGTCAGTGCCGAGGACGGCAACCTTCAGGCAGTCAACTTCTTCGATCTTGCTGCTGAAGAAATGAAGGTCAGGGCGTGGCGGCGTCTTGCGAATGTCACGCAGCCGCACGTTGTTCTTCTCAGCAAGCGCGACGAGCTCCGGATCCTCTGTTAGAAAGTCGTGCAGCCCCGAGTCAACGTGTAGGCCGAGGTTGATGGCCGTGAGGATGTCCTGGCGCGCGCGCGTCGGGAGGCGGCCACCATCCGGGGCGAGTCCGACCACGAGGTGTGTCGCGGGCGCCGGTCCGCCCTGACTTGCCTGGTACGCCCTGATGACATCGTTGTAGATCAGGATATCCTTCG
Organism: uncultured Planctomycetaceae bacterium; assembly: GCA_964611695.1. Lineage (GTDB taxonomy): Bacteria > Planctomycetota > Phycisphaerae > UBA1845 > UTPLA1 > CAZTAR01. The sequence goes on from CAZTAR010000098.1 coordinate 1,991, forward strand.
GCTTCCCGTCAAGCACCTCTCCGGCGTCCTTGCCGGAATGCCGGGAGTCCACGACGCCAACGACGTTGTACCGTCGCGTGTGGCGTACAAGGCCGTGGGCGGTCTTGCCGTTGGGTGTGTTAAACGCTCCCTCGCAGTAGACGATCGCGTTTCCTTCAGAAGTCGGGCTCATGCTTTCTTTCCTGTCACGACGACCACATAGCGGTCGCCAGGTAGCGGCGTATGTTTATGATGCTCCAGCAGCGCGATCAGGCCCGCCGTTGAAGCCGGCAGCACGCTCAATCCTTCCTTCTCTCGTAGAATTCGGGCGTATTGTGACATGCCTTTGTCACTGGCATAGCCGGCATGACCGTCGCTTGCGCGGATTGCCTCCAAGGCGAGATCGCCGTCAATGGCATGCCAGTTGACCAGAGGCTCGTTAACGGCGGTCTCATGCAGGCGATCGGGCACGAGGTCCTCGCATTCTGCGAGATTCTTGCGAAAGGCGCGGATAATCGGGTTTTTGCCGAACGTCGACCCGGCGATCATTCGTGGAATACGGGATGTCTTGCCTCGCCGATACAGGCTGACGAATCCACGGTGTAGCCCGGCGAGTGTTGTGCCATTCGAGACTGGAAGCGCTATGGCTGCGGGGGCGTCTCGCAACTCGTCGTAGATCTCGTAAGCGATTTCGCCATAGGCACGCAGTTGAAGCGCCGTGTTCGCGCCGCCGGGGTTGGCGTCGTAGATATCCTCCTTTTGAGCCCGATCGCCAGACAACTCGACGGCCCGTTCGTAATCACCGGGACAACGGATGATCTCCGCGCCCCAACTCGTCATCTCGTCGATGCGTTTTGTGCGATAGCCCTCAGGGATGTAGATGAAGCAACGCAGGCCGGCGAACGAAGCCGCCATGGCAACGGCGGCGCCGTAGTTGCCGCAGGTCGCCACTGTCATCGCTTCGAAGCCGCGCCGCAGTGCATCCATCGCCTGGGCGAACGCGATCCGGTCCTTCTGCGTGCCGGTCGGGTTCCCCCCCTCAAACTTCAGGTACAGTTGGCGAAGGCCGACTTCGCGCTCGACATTTCGAGCCCGCGTGAGCGTGGTATCGCCGACCTCGGAATCAAGGATGTCCTCAAAGGCTTCGAGCCGTTCCTCAACATCGCGACCCTGATCGGTGGCGATCTCCTTCTGGGCGGCAAGCTCAGCAGGCAGGCGCTTCAAAGCAGGGGTCGCGCCGTCGAGGACGTTTTCCGGTAAGCCGTTGGAATCTCCAAAAACGGCGTGCTGGCTTTCGGAGTGTGTGTTCATCCGTGTGTACGAACTCCTTGTCAGTGCCCGACTCCAAAAAAGAGCGTGTTACACAAATGTCCCCACAATTATAGGCGAACTCCGTGAAACTTGGCTGAAATCGAGATGAGCGGTTTTTCATCCGCACCTGTGCCCGCGCGGACCACTTGGCACGGCGCGGGGCCTGGTACGCTCGGGGCGACAAGAACCCTAGGCATCAGAAAACAGGACGCCCCGTGGAGATTGGCGCCGATAGCAGCCGTGTGACTTACTTCTCATCGTCGTCGAGTTGTCGTAGCTCACGAAGGATTCCAAGTGGGCTTTGCCCAAGAGCTATCTTGGCGATTTTCTCCATTCGGGTCTGGTCGGCATCGAATTTCTTGGTCAATCGCACTTGATAGGCTTCGCGGAGGATGTCCAGGAGCTTGTCAAACTCATACGGCTTGGGGAGGTACCCGTAGGCCCCCAGCTTGGTACACTCGACCGCGGAATCCAGGGATCCATGCCCGGTCAAGATGATGATTTCCAGGTGCTTGTGCTCCTTCTTCAGGATCTCGAGTACCTGTTTGCCGTCCATGCCCGGCATCTTCAGATCCAGCAGGGCAAGGTCGAACTTCGCGGTCCGGGCGGCGTCGACAGCCTCCTGCCCGTCATGCGCCTTGGTCACTTCGAAGCCACGCATTTCCAAACGTCGGCTGATCGAGTTCAGGAACTGAACCTCGTCATCCACGATGAGCAGTTTGATGTTCTTCGCCATAAGCGACCTCCACCGAACGCGTCCTCAGAATCCGATCCATCGCCAGTATCCGAAGAACGTCCATCCCCACAGTACAATCATAGACAACAGCAGCACGACGAACCCGTGCTTCAGGAAATCCGACAATCTCACCAGTTGTTCGCCCGTTGCGGGATCCTTGGCCATCGCAAAGGCGATCGCGTTGTTGGGCGTTCCGATGATCAGCATGTGAGCGAACGAAGACGCGAAGGCCGTTGCCAGGCCGACCATCCACGGATGCGTGCCGGAGATGGTGGCCATGGGCACCGTAATCGGGCCGATGGCGGACACCGTCGCGCCGTCGCTCATGAAGTTGGTGGTCAGCCCGGTGAAGATGCTGACAGCGACGCAGAGTCCTTCCCCGCTGCGCATGCACTCCGGCAGGGCGCCCACAAACGCGTCCGCAAGGTACAAGGCCGCACCGGTGACCGCCAGGCCCTTCCCCATGGCGCAGGCGCTGGCGTAGAGTGCGACGACCTCCCACGGGATCTTCGTGATGTCGCGCCAAGAAATCACGCGCATGACGTTCAGAAACACGAGGCACAGGATGACGGGACCGCCCATTCCGAATCGATCGCTCAGTAGAATCCACATGAGTATCAGGCCGGCGAGCGCGACGGCGGTGATTCGCTCCGCCCGGTTCATGGGGCCGATCTTCTCGCAGGCCTGCCGCACGATCGACGCTACGTCGAGGGTCTTGACCTGAAGTCGCGGGCGAAGGACGAGATAGAAGTACCCGCCGATGACCATCGCCATGATCGGGACAAACGGGAGCCCGTACTGCACCCACTGCCAGAAGGAGGGTGCATTACCGTAGTCGGTCAGGATGCCAAGCATGACGGCGTTTCGTCCCCCTGCCGCAGGCGAGCCCGGGCCGCCGCAGTTGGCAGCGAAGCAGAGCGACAGCACAAACATCACTGCCAGGCGACGATCCTGCTTGATGCCGGCGGCCCTGACGGAGGTAACGTAGACCATCATCAACATGGGCATGATAAATGCGACGAGAGCGTGTTCGGATACGAACGCGCACGTGACAGCCATCAGCGGAAGGAAGAGGAACAGAAACCTCCCCAACGTCTTGCACGGTCCGAGAAGCAGCAGCCCGATGCGGCGATCCAGGCCCGTCTTCCCGATCGCGGTGGCCATCGCGACCACGCCGAAGATGAACACGACCGCGTCCTTGCAGTAGGCTTGCGCAACGTCGTCGGGCCGTAGCACTCCCATGAAGTACATCAGCACACCGACGCTAAGAGCAGTCACTCCCATCGGCACTGCCCCGCTGGCCCAGAACAAGGCTGCTATCACCAGGATGCCCAGCATGACCTTGGCCCGAAAGGCCGCTTCGTGCGGCGTCAGGTCGCGGTCGCGGGTCTGTCCGTTCGCACCAATCTCTGTCTTGTGGAGATGGGCGTATCGGCTGTAGTACTCGGCGATGTTTTCCTGAGGCTTCATCTTGGCGTAGCCGGCATACCCCTGGGTCACGTCGGTGGGCTGTCCCGTCTTCACTGACGAGAGGAGCTCGTGCAGGCGACCGGGGATGGGGGCCATTACGATGGCGAGAAAGACGAGGACGCCAAGGATGAGCAAGCCCGGACGACTGCCGTGCGAGCCGATCAGCCATTTGACGCGTGAGCCCCGTTCCACATGGGGAACCTCGTGCCGGGCCATGGCATGAACCTTGTCCTGACGTGCGGCGTCAATCGCGGCGACGAGATCGTCCAGCTCACAGGGTTTCTGAAGATACGAATGCACATCGAGCCGGCCGGTCTCAACGGCCGAGGCCATGCTCCCGTGGCCGGTCAGCATGATGACCTGCAACTCGGGACGGAACTGCTTGATTTCCTGCAGCACCTGCTCGCCGCCCATCTCCGGCATTTTCCTGTCCAGGAGGACCACGTCGATGTCGTGGTCGGCGCGGATCGCTTGGATGGCTTCGACTCCGTTGGTTGCTTCGCACGTTTCGTAGTCACGCAACGTCAACCGCCGGGCAAGCGAGGTCCGGTACTGCGCCTCATCATCAACCAAGAGCACTTTTGGCATAAACTGACTCCGTCTCTTGTCGACTAGTGCCTTGTCACGCTTTAATCTTCGGGTGGCACGGGCGTCCAGCCCGTGCCACCCGACCCGCATTTTTCGCTGTGACAAAGCACTAGAGCGTTTTGCACGCCCCTGTAGCCGCCGCCGCCACTGTAGCGGCCGGCGCCCCTGTCGGCCGTAGCAAAATCGTTGGTCATCGACGGCCGACACAGGGGGCGACCGCTACTCTCTCTCAAAAACTGCTCTAGTCGTCGGCCGCCTGGATGCTGGCTGCGATTTCCGTAAACAAATCAGACAAGCGGAGAATCCCGATCACCTCGCCTCGGCTCGTCACGAGAACGGAAAGCGTCTGCCAGAGCACAATCTTGTGAATCGCCTTAATGAGAGGCGCGTTCTCATCGATGGACTCAGTCGTCGGAATCATGAAGTGCTTGATCTTCATGGACGCCGCGCGCTGACAGTTCGCTGAAATACTATCTTGCCAGAACTCGATGTTGTCGATCATCGAGGAAACGGATTCGGAGGTAACGCCGGCATTGGTCAACGTGTTCAGATCTCCGAGCACACTGGACTTCGGCTCCAGAGCCTTTAGGAAGGTCAATTGCCCCGCCTTACCGACGATCTTTCGGTTCCGATCGACGACCAGGACCGCCCGATGAGGCTCGCGCCCTGCCGGGAGTCCCTGCTGAGCCTCGTTCAGCGCCTCCAACGCTTCGCGCAGTGTGGCATCTTCCGACACCACGGCGTATTCGCTCAGCGGCAACATGACATCCTTCACTCGTTTCGAATCCAGCGTGCCGTCCATGATGTACCTCACCTCACCTCACCTCACCTCACAACACAACGCCGAAACCGCGGCGCTAGCAAATCGGAATCACAATCGTGAACGTGCTCCCCTCGTTGGGAGCGCTCTTGACGTCGATCCTGCCGCCCATGCCTTTCACGATGGCGTAGCTCACCGAAAGCCCCAGGCCCGTCCCCTGTCCAACCTCCTTGGTCGTGAAAAACGGCTGGAAGATCCTCTCCATGTGCTCGGGGGTCATACCCCTGCCCGTATCCGACACGGACAAGTGAAGGTGTCCTTCTTGGACAGCGGTCGCAATCGTGATCGTGCCCGGACCGTTTAGAGCATCCACCGCGTTGTTCAGAAGGTTCAAAAGAACCTGTTGCAGTTGACTCTTGTCAGTCGTGACTGCGGGAAGATCTTGCGCGTATTTCTTGACAATCTCAACATTGGAGACGGCGAACTCTCGACCCAAGAGACCGTCGGCCACTTCATCGATCAAATCATGGATGTCTTGTTCCCGCAAGTCCACCTCGGTCCTGCGGACGAACTGCAGCAGCTTGCGGGTAATGTCCCGACAGCGAAAGGCCGCCTCTTCAATCCGCTCCAAAAAAGGGACGACCTCCGGCAGGGTGATCTGGTCTTCAAACTCCTGGCTGATCAGGTCTTTTGCCAGGCCTGCCTCTTCGGTAATCACGGCGAGGGGGTTGTTGATCTCGTGAGCGATTCCCGCCGCCAATTCTCCCACGGAGGCCAATTTGGCCGCGTGCTCCAACTGCGCTTCAGCCTGTTCGGTCTTCTCGTGAAACTGGACTAGCTTCTTGGCCCGCACCCAGATGACGCACAGGACAATCAGTATCGTGCATATCGAGATGGCCAGGATTCGCAGGAAGCCGGCCGGCAGAAGATCGCTGTCCGTTGTGGAGGAAATCCGAACAATCAGTGCCCAATCTGCCGTGCGCAACCAGGAATAGGCGTATGGGCCCGGCATTGCGGCCCCACCGTCAGCATGTGTGTCCGAGGTCGGTGTCGAGGGTGGAACGATGAACGATTCGTCAATCACTTCGGTCATCTGCGCCGGCGCCAACTGACAGCCACCGCCCCGGTTCACGATATATGTGACTACCTCGCTAGAACCCTGCAACGTAGTGACGTATTCGTAGATTTCCTGTGGATCCAACGTCGCGCGGAGAACGTAGTATTGATCGTCGACAAAGCGCTTGACGGCGACCGTGAAGTGCGGTTTGCCTCGAAAACCCATGTAAATGTCTGTGATGATGAAGTCTACCGGCTGCTCTCTGAGCTTCGTGAACCAAGACTCATTGCGATAGTTCTTGTTTTCCAGCGATGGAAAGGGGCCGGCGTACGCAATCTGTTCACCACTCGCGTCGAAGAAACCAACGTCGGCGAAGGAGTTGCTGTCATGTTGCAGTTCCGCCAGACCGCGCGCGAGGGCCTCCGACGAGGGCGGCAATCGCAGACTTGGATCATGCAAGAGATTCGAGACGTCGGCCAGCCGCTCGCGTAGGAACAGATCGAGTGTGTTAGCCTGCGCTTCGGCGATCGAGAGCAAATGCAGCCGCCGACTCTCGTTCGTAATCCAGTGGTGTTGAAGCAGGAAGAAGACAGTCAGAAACAGCACAGGGCCCAGATATGTCAGGAACAGACGGACGAATTCTCGACGCTCGTGCCGTCGACGAGAATCCAACCCCCCCGAATCTTCCCCACCACTATCATGCGCCTGAGAACCCGTCGTTGAATTCCCCATCGCGCGCTCCTACAAACCGTTGGCACTGTTCTTCCATAATCCCAGGTTATGCTACCATTCCCTCAGGCAGAGCACTAGGGGATCTGACGCCAGAATGCGATTGTTTCGACGCGCCTGCTCCTCGTCTTGCCTCATCTCTAAATGCCGGTTCAAAAACACAGAGGTCGGGGTGTTTCGGCATGCCGTTAAATCGGGCACACTCGTGCTGGTTGGCGAGCAATCTCGGTATCCAGATATCGTCATTGTGCTTTGGCTCGCGAGGTGGGTGGATGAACTATCGGACTCGGCCATCGCGTGAATCCGTTCGCGCGGCGCGGATAGGTCGGGGACAATCAACTCTCCCGCCGGTACAAAACAAAAGTGAGATCATCCGGCTTACTTGCTTGCCCGGCGGCTGGTGAGCGCATTCGTCGGTCGCATTCCGCGGCCAAGCGGTCGGCGACCTCGGTGAGCGGGCCGGTTCGGATCAGGTTGGTCACCTCCGGCGTGGGGATGTTGTCGAAGAGACCATCGCTGGCGAGCAGGACCGTGTCCCGCGGGCGCAGGCGGAGGTTCGGCCCGATCTCGATTCGCATTTCCGGCGAGCCGACCATGTTGGAAACAATGTGCAGGTCCTCGTGGTGGAGCGCCTCATCCTCCGGAAGCCACCCGGCTTCCACGGCGTACCCGACGGGTGAGTGCGAGACCGTCTGGAGCTTCAGCTTACCGCGTTGGCCGACCACGAGCGACATCGAGTCACCGACGTGGTAGGAACGTGCCTTGCCGTCGTCGATCTCCAGGGCGACCAGGGTCGTGGCAGCGCCGACGCCCAAACCTTGGACCACCTCGTTGGCCTTCTCGAAGCCATCGAGGATTCCCGACCGGAGTGCTTCGTCATTGGACAACGCTCGCGTGATCGCGTTCGCCAGGGATTCCATCGCAAGTCGGGCCGCCTGTTCGCCGGCGGGCTGTCCGCCGAAGCCGTCAGCGATCGCCAGGACGCCACTCTTGGGTCCGCATGCGATGAGCCCGGCGGCATCTTCATTCGGCGTTTCCTTCTCGGGGCAACGCGTCGTATGGACCGCCACAACGCCTGCGGCGATCGGCTGGATTTCCGCTTGCTGAAGATCAGCGTCAAGGAACAAGCGGACGACAGGAGAAGTCTCAGTTGACATCGTTGCTCCTTATCGCTTCCCGACGGAGCGGCCACACCAGGGGCAGTGATCCCAGTAGTCACGCAACACCCCCCAGCCACAGCGAGGACAGCGATCCTTGGACCCCTCAATCTTCCATACGCGTTTGACCTTGCGCCGGCACCAGGGACAGTATCGCATGAACGGCATGAGGTCCTTGCCCTCGCAGCTTGGATTCGTGCACCGGCTTGCGTAGCGGACATCCGAATATCGCGGAATGGCGTCCGGGTTTACGGCGGCTCCGTGGCACCACGGACAGAATCGCCAGTCGGTTTTCATGCCGCGTTTGCAGCGGGGACAGCGGTTGCGAAAGCGGTTCTCCTCTGTTGCCACCCGGCGCTTGGTGCCGCACCACGGGCAGAACTGCATGGTCTCGGACACCGGGCCGTGGCAGCGCCCGCAGGTTCCGCGGACTTCGAGCACCGAGCGGTACTCCTTGAGGAAGTCCCGCGTCCGGAGCGTCTTCCAGTCGATTCGCTTCCTCGTCGAGACCGGTCGGCGGCGCCGCGCGAGTGTGCTGCGGAGTGCGCGCGGTTTGAGGCGACGAAACGCGGCCGCCATGCGAGTCGCGTCCGCGTACCGCTTGCGGCAGTCAAGCTCCAGGCACCTCCGCAAGAACACAACCAAGTCCGCGTGTAGGCTACTACGAACACGCCCCACTCCGGGCGGCGGCCAAGTGAACGGCCATTCCGGCAAGCACCCTGAGAACATGCGGTACAGGATCAACCCGAGCGAGAAGACATCGGAGCGAAGTGACGGTTTGCCCATGGCCTGTTCGGGCGCCAGGTAGCCGACCGTGCCCGAACCGGATGCGTCCAGCGTGCGGCTCGCGACTTTGGCAATCCCGAAATCGGCCAGCCGCAAGTGGTTCCCCGGGAAGAGGATGAAGTTGTCCGGCTTGACGTCGCCGTGGAGGATGCGCTTGCGGTGGGCGAATGCGACCGCTTCCAGCATCTGCTCCGCCAAGCTGATCATTGTGCGGCCTGCCATACGGCGGCCGAGGCGGTCGGTCAGGGTCTCTTCACCAAGGGGGTAGGCAATGACAAACCGGCCGTCTATGAAGCCGGCGTCCTTGACGGGGAGTATGTTAGGATGGTCGAGGCCCGCCGTCAGCCGGACTTCCTTACGGAATGCATCGAGCGTCTCTTTCGTCACGAGACCCGCATGCGGCAGCTTCAATGCGACGGGAATGCCGGCGATCGTGTCGTAGGCCTTGTAGACGGTGGCGAAGCCGCCCTCGGCCAACCGCCGATCGATCCGGTACTTACCCAATCGCTGCCTGACCCGCAAAGGCGTCATTCACTCCGCTCCCAGTCTCTACAGCCATCCACGGCGTTTGAAGTACAGCAGAAGCCCGCCACCCATTGCGATCAACCCGGCCAGGATGATCCAGAAACTCAGTGGTTCCTCGGCTGGCGGCCACACCGGTAGGTTCATCCCGTAGATACCCGTGACGACCGAGAGAGGCAACAGGACCGCCGCGAAAACAGTCAGTGTCTTCATGACCTCGTTCGTGCGTACCGTGAGTGCCGAGTGGTAGTTGTCTCGGACGCCCGCCAGGCGCTCTCGCTGCGAATCGATCATTTCGACCACTTTGATCAGATGGTCGCGGACGTGACTGAATCGCCGAGTGAAACCCTCTGAAATATAGTCAAAGCCGCCTTCGGCCAGCGGCGTGAGTAACTCGCGTTGGGACGCGGCGACCCCACGCAGCTCCAGCAGATCGCGCCGGAGATCGAGCACATCCTCGAGGATCGACCCATCCACGTCCCGCGAAAGCGACTGCTCCTCCAGCTCTTCAAGACGGGTCTCGTACGTATCAGCCATTGCCACGAAGTTGTCGATCAGCGTGTCGATGATGTGGTGGAGGAACGCGTCTATGCCGCCGGCGAGCACATTGGCCGGGTGGCGAACGCAGCGCTCTCGTATGGCCCCGATCGATCGCAGCGGCTCGTGATGCACCGTAATCAGGAATCGCTTTCCGCAGAAGATGGCCAACTTGCGGGGCTCAAACCGCACCTCCGGCTCCGGCCCAATCGCGCCGTACAAAACCACGAAGATATGGTCCTCATACTCGTCGATCCGCGGCCGCTGCTCACCGTGTAGGCAGTCCTCCAAGGCGGCTTCGTCCGCGCCGATCGCGCGACCCAAGCTAAGGAGTTCCTCCTCCGTTGGGTCTTCAAGATCGGCCCACACGACCTCCCCGTCTTCCGCCAAAGCATCCGGGAGAGCGCCGATCGATTCGATTGGTTCCGTGTTGCCATCCGACAACCGAACATAGGCTGTGAACATGGCGAAGCCTCTCTGAACACCGGTCAGGGGGGGCGCTCGCCGCGGACCCCGGACTGGCGACGGTCCTTTCCGGGATGTTCACCTGCCGCCACCCGGATGGCAAGCCATTAGCGTGTTTTCATTTCGATTTCATGTACCTCTCACCCGTGCCCAACACTCTGTTGCATAACCAGTATGACCGCAGGGTGCCCGGGCCGGATACTCCGCGCCGAGTCTGAGGCACATGTGAGCGCATCCCTTCCAGCCCCAAAGGGCCTTTGCCGACCCGGGTTGCGGACACAGCTGCGTTGGTGCGGGGTGAGATCCGGCCGTTGCAGAAGAAGTTAATCTGCTCTAGTGCTCCGTCAAGCGTCACATGAGGGATACGCGGGAAACGTGTGTGCCACTGGCGGCTTGTCCGCCAGTGCGAAATTACCAACAA